>JANODQ010000427.1:0-9658 GCA_031412775.1 Pirellulaceae bacterium
CAACTCTTTGACGGGCTCGACATTGGATGCTTCCAAGGAGCCTTGACGGATCACGCCCAAACCATTGGTACCTGCTGGTTGAAGGTTGGATGCTCCCGAGGCGTCGGTTTGCATGTACATGTTTTCTCCCATTTTTAGCAATCCATCGGGATTAATAAAGCTGGCAAGCTGCATTTCACCTTGCTGCTGAAGCTCGACCGTTCCTGGAGTCCGTGTCATGACTTGGCCATTTGAGTTGATAACTACCGCAGTCGCTTCTGGTGGAATGGTAATTGGCGGTTCGAGCAGTCGTCCTGTTTGAGCCGAACCAATAACGAGCTGACCATTTGCGTTGACGTTTAAATTTCCAGCACGCGTGTAAAAAAAGTTTTGCGTCACCGGGTCTTGGACTTGCAAGAATCCGGGACCCTCAATTGCAACGTCCAGATCTCGTCCGGTATCTTGGATGGTTCCTTGTCGATAGTCAGATTGCGTGCTTTGCACACGCGCACCCAACCCTACTTCGATACCAGTGGGCGTGGGGTTTTGCTGGGCGTCAAGCTGCCCGGGATAGGTTTCGTTGCGATAGAGCAGATCTTCGAAATTAGCACGATCGCGTTTGAAGGCGGTTGTATTGATGTTGGCTAGATTATTCGCGATCACGTCCAGCTTGGTCTGCATCGCATCCATGCCAGTCGCGGCTGTGTAGAGTGTCTGTACGCTCATTGACTTGTTCCAGTTATGTAATTCGTTTTAGATTTTCGACTATTCTTTCAGCAATCTTCCAACAAGATTTCCGTACGCTTGATCTTGATGCTGCATCATGCGCAGGTTGGCTTCATACAATCGTGTCGATTCGATCAGCTCCATCATGGCCGATGTTGGGACAACGGCTGATTTTTCCAAATGCCCCGATACCACATTTCGCTCGTTGGGGGCAACAGGATCTACAGTCGCAAGCGAACGAAATAGATTGTCTCCCACGCGCGAAAGGTCCCCTGGCTCTTTGGGAGCCACAATCATTAATGTCTTAGATTCGCCGGCTTGTTGAATCTCTCCATTGTCACGCGCATTAAAGGGTTTTCGCGGATCGATTCGAATTGGATTTCCGTCGGATGCTAAGACAGGATCTCCATTGGTTGTTGTAAGCGTTCCTGATGAATCAAACAAGAAATTACCAGCACGAGTCAGCAGTTGCTCTTCGCCGCGCTGAACAACAAAAAACCCGGAGTTGTTGTTGATGGCAAAATCTGTCTGACGACCGGTTTGTTCAATAGGTCCCTGATCCATCATGGTCTTATTCGGCTTGATAGCGACACCACCACCGATGTCATCGACTCCGCCAGATCCCGGAGAAACCATTCCTTGCTCAATCGCTTCGCTATGACGAGCTTGGAGCATCGCAAGATGGGGCTTGAAACCGGGCGTATTCACGTTCGCGAGATTATGACTCAGAACTTCCAAGCGATGATTCTGAGCGTTCGCACCAGCGGCTGATAAGTAAATTCCATACGCCATGAAGCAGCAACCCACAACTCTTCGTCCTTAGCACGAACGAACAGCCGATTCAGTTAGTTTTCGCTCCCCTGCAAACTACAACCAATACTCAATGGCAAACATTACGAAAGATTGTTGATGGAACGAAAGAGCAATCCGAATCGATTTTAGATTTGCGTGGTATTTCGCGGATTGCACTGGGAATGAAAATTGAAAGTGCTGTGCTACCGCGCGACATTGCCCGATCGTAGCAAACGGTAAGTCCTAATTTTTCATAAGCTGACAACAAAAAAATTTCAGCGGAGCGAAGCTTCGATCGGATCGGGCAATTGTTAACGGCGGTTAGTTTGACCGTCTGACGATTAAGCCCCGACTATTTTCCCGAAAGCCAGCGACGTTACCGATAATTCAAACGAACGCTATCGCATCACAGCCATTCTTAACGGAAGACTCATAAAATTTCAGTTGCATTAGCCATCCAAATCGTTATTGTGGTATGGGACCGGATTGACAAAGTCGGATGAATTTCCTAATGCCGCGAACGCAACTTTCGAATTGCTGCGGCAGACCATTCGACAAACGGGCTTGCCTCAGTGTGCCGCAAAGCCAGTAAATTGTTGGTCCTTGTTTCAAGGGTTCATCTCATGAAAGCTCGGGTTGTTTCAAGGTCGTCAGGATTCACGCTTGTCGAACTACTCGTCGTCATAGCGATCATCGGTATCTTGGCGGGATTGCTTCTTCCGGCTATCCAACAAGCACGAGAAGCAGCTCGACGGATGCAGTGTACAAGCTCTGTAAGGCAAATGGCCCTTGCATGCTTTAATTATGAGTCGGCTTACAAGATATTTCCGGCTGGCCGTTTCTTGCCCGACCGCACAACACTCGCGGGAGTTGTTGAAGCCAATTACGGAAGTTATACGGTTACAGGAACAAGACCTACTTTCCGCGCTGGGAATAGGTCGGTCCATGTGGCAATTCTGCCATTCATGGAGCAAATGTTTATCTACAACAAAATCGATTTTAACGCTGGGATTACCGCCCACATGTTGTCCGCTACTGGGGCTGTTGTTAATCCGAGTTACGATGCGTTTCGCACTGCTGCAACACTTTTCATATGTCCGTCGGAAGCAAATTCTAGACTCAAGATATCCGAGAACAACTACCGATTCAATTTCGGTGGTTCGACCCATTTCGGTGGTGGCAGAGATACTCAAAACAATAATGATTCCGATGCGATTGAACCGGTAACAGGTATCGGCGCGGGTGGTAATGGGGCTTTTACCATTGGAGATGGGCTATCGACTGCTGCATTCACCGATGGTCTTTCTAACACGGTGATTTTGTCAGAGAGAATCATGGGCAATGGGATTACACCAAGGGCGGCGATAGATATCCATCCTGGCATCATTAGATCACGGGTTGATGGTACGGGCCGCGGTGGTTTGATGGAACCTAACGCGATGTTCCTAATTTGCGAGCGAAACCCGTCAATACCCTCCGGTCAGCTGTCCTTTAGTTTTTCCGGATCGGGAAGATACATACCGGTAGCTGGTCAGCAAGCATTTTCAAATGGGTGGCCAACGTCAAACTACATGGGAACGCTTTACAATCACGTCGCCCCACCAAACTGGAGATTAGCTGACTGCGCGGGTTTTACCTCGACTCTTGACACGCCCGGCGAGCATGGAATTGTTTCGGCCAGAAGTTATCACTTTGGTGGTGTTAATGCAGGTTTCGGCGATGGAGCGACTACCTTTGTAAGTCAGAACATTGATTTAGATATTTGGCGAGCTGTCGGGACACGTAACGGCGGCGAAACCGAAACTCTCCCGTAGTCATCCACAACATAAGATTTGGATTGCCCGTATTATTCATAGGTGCTCCTGCTGCTTTACACGGCTAGTTTCTAGTTCACACGCATGGTTGCGGGAGTCGCTTGATGGTTCGGTCTGGTTTTCTTGGTTGGGATTTCGGCCTACACTTGGCTTCACTTGTTCTGATTGTCGTAGTTTCTTTTAGTGGTTGCGCTTCCGGCGAGATCGACCAAGCGCTGGCTGCAAAGGTCGCACAATTCGCTGAAGATGCGAAGGCGAGTCTCGCAAGTCGCGATTATGATGCGGTAATCGAATTAACCAACAAATGTTTGGAATCTGGTCTCTTGCAGCAGCAGCTACTCGCAGATGTTGTTGCTATGCGAGTAAAGGCATTCCTCGGAAAAGGTGAACTAGATCAAGCAAGAAATGAGATCAGTCTCTTTGAGTCGGTCGCAGTAGATCCCACTTCGGTTCACGGGTTGAAGTATCTGTACTGGTCAAAAAAGGGGGATATCTCGAGCGCCGAACGTGAGCTGTCGCAAGCGAGAAGTATCGATCCTTCGTTCAGCCCCGCGCGATAGGCCCCCGCGATAGACCCGCCTTTCTACGACACTTCTACGACACTTCTACGACACTTCTACGACACTTCTTGCGGTTGAGGGCCCGGGCATGTTGCGATAAGTGTTTCAAAGGCTTGTTCGATAGTTTCAGCAATCGCAGTCAGTGGTGGGATCAGGACGATCCGGTCGCGGTGCTTGCCGCTCCAATGGATCAGTAACCCAGCATGAAGTGCTCGCTCGGTCCAAGCTTTTGCAATCGACGCGGGCAATGCTCCTGAGCCGTAGCCGCCAGCCTCGGGTTTCGTTCTATCTGATGGGATATCGTTTGGTACGCCACCCGTGGCTAGCGCCATCGGCTCAGGATCTGGTGTGTCACCCGTGGCTAGAGCCTTCGGCGCAAGGGGACTGGATAGGACTTGGATGACTGCCGCGCAGCCTTGGCTGTCGACTCGCAGTTGAAGCGATGGAAATCGATTGGATAACTCCTGTTGAAGCCGGTCAATTCCGTTTTTCAAAGCGGATGAAACGACCGAAAGCTGGGGCTCGATTTCCTCTTGAAAAAGATTTAAGACTTCGAGGGCAATTCGGCACCCAAGCGGATCGGCAGCGAACGTCTCGGACTCAACGCCCGGTGGCAAGCCACTCATAAGGCGTTCATTACCAATGACGGCAGAGACGTTCACCAACCCACCGCCGAGACTTTTTCCCAGGACAATCAGGTCGGGCTCCCAGCCTTGCGAGGTGGCTGCAAAGAGCGACCCCAGTCGTCCAATCCCCATTTGAATTTCATCATCGATCAGCAGAATTCCCGTCTCGCGGGTTACCTTGCGAAGGCGACGAAAGAAAGCGTCGGCTGCGAAATAGTAGCCTCTCGCTCCCAAGGCGGGTTCAACGATCACGGCGGATATCTTGTCAGAATGCCTGCGCAACCAAGCTTCCGATTCGTCAAAGCATTCGGCTACACACGAAGAACGATCCAAAGCAAACGGGCAGGCTTCGCATGGTGGATAGTGAAGAACAGGAAGGGGGATCGTTCGCTGATTGGTAGGAGCGACCGATTCAATTGTCTGAGGCAATGGAATATCGATGCGATCAGTTGAAGTAATTTGGCTGGTTGCAATGCTTCGACCGTGATACGCATAGTCAAACGACACGATTGCACCGGGACGAGCGGTATAAGCTATCTTCCACGCGATCTCCACAGCGCGTGCTCCTGTTGTTGAAATCCAGGTCTGCGCACGCTGTTGCACCGGAGCGAGCTGAGATAGTCGATCGGCAAGCTCTGTTCGCCACGGATGATTCCATCCAACGACGTGAACCAGTTTGTCAAGCTGATCCTTGGCGGCAGCAACTAGTCTCGGGTGAGAGTGTCCGAACGAAAGCGACGAGTATCCACTAACAAAGTCCAAATACTTTTTGCCAGAACTATCCCAAAGATAGCAACCTTCGCCACGAACGAACTCAAGTTGGTAGGCTGGATCGTGTGGCCGCTGAACGCCGCGAGGAAGGGAATAAGACATATTCATCTTAAAAAACAGTACCTATTTCCAACCTGCAATTGGCATTAGCCTGGGCTTTATTTCTAAACTGGTTTTCACGTAGCTGCGTCTCTGAGAGACGCGACCACGTGTTTAAAAACAAAGCCTACGTTCATTTGTGTTGGTTAGTTGATGGGAAGTTCAAAATTGACCGAATACAAGATCACTTTTCTAAGGTAATCTGACGAACACGACATTTTTTCCCGAGCCGTAGGCGCTAGCCTCGGGTACAGTTCTATCTGGTAGGACGTCGTCGGGTGCGCCACCCGTGGCTAGCGCCATCGGCTCAGGGAGAGCGGTTTTCTGCTAGCCGTCGGTGCTGCTTCGAGAGGATGGGTCGTCTGTGTGTTGTCGGTGCATGGCTTCTACTAGCGGTGCGATAATCGGTTTAGGAACGAATTTGCCTAACGCGTCGCCACCGCTGAGGGCTGCGATTTGCTTGATCAGCGAGCTTGATACGTGAGCATAAGAATCATCGGCCATGAGAAAGACCGTTTCAAGATTGGGATCTAGCTGACGATTGGCCATCATCATCGTGAATTCGCCGGCGATATCCATTAAAGGCCGAACGCCACGGACCATGACGCGAGCTCCTGAGTTTCTAACGAACTCGACAGCCAATCCATCGAAGACTTCAACAGTCACATTGTCGAGATGTTGCACGACTTCGCGAACCAATTGCAATCGCAATTCGATGTCGAATAGCGGGCTCTTTGTTGCGTTGACACCGATGCCAACAATGAGCGAATCATAGAGTTTTGCCGCTCGTTGAATAATGTCCAAATGCCCAAGCGTGATCGGATCAAAAGAACCCGTATAGACGGCTCGTCGGGGTGAGAGTTCGCAATTTGACATGGATGGAGCAGGACCGAGACAAGTAATGAATCGAGATCCCAAAATTGTATGCTTCTCTAAACCGATTGCACAGCATCCGTTGTTTTGGGTAGGGCCGGTCATTGTTTCGCTATGGGCAATTACGCTGTCAGCAATTAGCCGTCGAGCTAGCCGTCGAGCTAGCCATCGAGCTAGCCATCGAGCGATAGCTCCGGTTTCCCCTTATCAACCGGGGCACTCGGCCATCGGCCAAATCACGTCGTTTGTGAAACCGCTTAACCCAATTGTTTTGGGCACATGCCATCTATTAAAGTCAGGTGCCTTACGCGATGAAATATCTGAATTACGTCGAAACATTTCGGGGCAACCTTAACTTCATTCACGCTGTATACAGTTGCATTTTTTCGCGCCCTTTCGCGTAATTCGCGGTCAAAAACCGATTTGAGAGTGCTTGTGTTAAAAAGAAATATCGAAAATCTCAAACTTTTTTCTTGTGAATCTTTCGATCCGGTGAAACCCGGTGACAGCCCGCTTTTACACGGTCTACCTCGTTCTAGCGGCAACATTCGGCCTTCTGCAATGCACTTTCGGACAGCCGCTCACCCGTAGCGATCAAATACCTGTGACGAGCCTCTTAAATAGAAAATCGCTTGCCTTTTTGTGTGAACGGGGATTCGCGATTTTTTCATCAAGATTCGAAAGAAAACCTGATTGACACACCGTTTCCAACGATTACGGTTTCTTAAGGGGCTTAATCGAAATTTAATAGTTTGGTGGGTTGGGAGATTTGTATTATGAGATTTGGACTTGCGCGAATTCTTGCCTCGGTTGCAATTGCGATAAGTGGAGAATCGATTTCTTTTGCCGATATCATTTTCACTGACAATTTTGACCGAGGGGCGGGACCGGCGCTCGCTACTGACCCGCTGTATACCGTTGTGAACGATGGTAGCCCCGATGGAACCATTCAGTTCGGCTTCGAGTATGCAAATACGATTCCCGTGGCGCCGCGGACAACAGATGGAAGTCGAAGAGCGCTTCGCATGACCGCGAATAACACGATTGTTACTCCTCCATCAACCGGCGTCGTAGATAACTTTACAATATTTCATAACACGATTGTCACCGTTCCCTTTTATAGGATGAGTGTCGACATATTTATGGCAGGCGCAGGGAACGCCGCCTCAACCGAGCACGCCCACGTCGGCGTTGCTGGTAATGGAACTACCATCAATCGCTATGTTGCGTCAACTACACCCCCGTTTCCCCTAAGCGGTTCTGGATCATACATCGCGTTTACTGGGGATGGTGGATCTACGTCGGACTACCGCATTTACAGAGATGCGTCGATCACTCCGAGCGGAGGCGCTACTGGAACGTTGCCAACGACGGATCCAATTCACCTCAATCGGAACGCAGATGCCCAATTACCTGCAGCTCCAGCCGCAAATTTTTGGAGAGACACGTTGTTTCCAGCAACCCGCCCACTCGGCGCACCGACTGTCGCAGGAAGCCCGGGGAATATCTGGACCACCCTTTCTGTCGACGTGAATGGCGAGAACATCATTTACGCTTTCGATGGAATCGAAACATTCAGAGTTCCTTATGCTAACAGTATGAATGGACGTGTTAGCCTTGGTTTAGCGGATATTTTCGCGAGCGTTGATGCAGGCGCTGTATTTACGTTGTACGACAACCTGGAGGTTAGGTCGATAACAGCCGTTCCTGAACCAAGCACGCTTGCACTGATTGCTTCAGTTGCTGCTGGTGCATGGATAGTTCGACGTCGACGTGCTGCGGAAGTCGCTTAGTTTGGAGTGCTTCGACTTGTCGGAGCTTTAGGACTTATCTAGCGAGATCCAATCAAGGAGGTTTCTTGCTAATGCGGGGGAGTCTTTTATTAAACAACGCCGCTCTCCCCAAAGCTGAGGCAAGCCTCAGCACTCCAAATTTGGAGTGCTTCGACTTGTCGGAGCTTAGGACTTATCTAGCGAGATCCAATCAAAGAGGTTTCTTGCTAACGCGGGGGAGTCTTTTATCAAACAACGTCGCTCTCCCCAAAGCTGAGGCTAGACTCAGCACTCCAAAGTGGGTTACGACTGTCGTTTTTCTTGTTCACGTACTATGATTCTATTGCTACTTAAAGCAACAGAACCTTCTCTCGACTGAACTTGACCGTATGAAAAACATTCGCAACTTCTGCATTATTGCTCACATTGATCACGGCAAATCGACATTAGCGGATCGGTTGATTCAAGCATGTGGAGGTGTGACGCAGCGCGAGTTTCATGATCAAATTCTCGACTCGATGGATATCGAACGAGAACGAGGTATCACGATCAAAAGCAACTCAATCTCGCTATCCTACAAAGCGAAAGATGGCCAGGATTACTTACTCAACTTGATCGACACACCTGGTCACGTGGATTTTTCTCACGAGGTACGTCGTTCGCTGATGGCTTGCGATGGTGCGTTGATCGTGGTGGATGCATCGCAAGGAGTCGAAGCTCAAACCGTAGCCAATCTATACCTCGCTCTTGAATATAACTTGACGCTCCTTCCGGTCATCAACAAGATCGACTTGCCAGCCGCAGACGTTGAAAAAGTTCGCGAAGAAATCGATGCCGACTTGGGCCTAGATCCATTCGCCGCGATTCCCGTTTCTGCGAAGACAGGTGTCGGGATTGATGATGTGCTTGAAGGGATTGTTACTTACCTACCGTGCCCTAAAGGTGATCCCGAAATGCCGCTGAAGGCGCTCGTTTTTGATGCTCACTTCGATACCTATCGCGGAGTGATCTTGCAGGTCCGCATCATGGAAGGAACGCTTAAGACTGGCGAGTTAATTCACTTCATGCACGGTGGACGCGACTACAAAGTTGATGAGCTTGGTTACAACCAATTAAAACTGAACCCCAAGAAGCAACTCAGTGTCGGAGAGGTCGGCTATATCGTTGCGGGAGTCAAAAGTGTCCAAGACATCGAGATAGGTGACACGCTCACTCACCTGGAACGTCAAGCTTCCGAACCAATCCCAGGTTATAAAAAAGCCAAACAGGTTGTCTTCTCGTCGATCTATCCGATGAGCACTGACGAGTATCAGGATCTCACGAAAGCTTTAGAAAAGCTCGCCATCAACGACGCTGCATTAACATTCGAAAAGGACAGTTCGGCGGCTCTTGGTTTTGGATTTCGTTGCGGATTTCTCGGGCTACTGCATCTGGATGTGATCCAAGAAAGATTGGAAAGAGAGTTCGACTTGGGGCTGGTTATCTCGGCTCCGTCGGTCAAGTACAAGCTGGGGCTGAAAGACGGTACGACTATCGATGTTGACAACCCAAGCTACTGGCCAGATCCGATGTCGATTGAATCGACTACCGAACCCTACATCAAAGCCTCGATCCTCATTCCTGAAGAGTACGTCGGGCCGGTCATG
>JANODQ010000428.1:0-19885 GCA_031412775.1 Pirellulaceae bacterium
TCGGCTTGGCGTGCTATCGAGTCTTTCGTTTCATTTCGATTTGGTTCAGCATCCATGCTGCGCCGATTCCCGAGACAATCGTAAGGACCAAAATCGCGGGCTGACGATACCGGACCGAACCGACGAAGATGGTATGGAGAACTGCGAAATACAAAACTGGAGAAGCATAGATTATCGCTGGATATCGAAGTCCCGGTGAAATCGTCAAGAATCCAACGATCGCAAGTCCTACGATAACCAAGTAACCTACCGCCTCCACGATGCGAACCGATAGACCGCCAATCTCCTTAGCGGTTGGCCAAGGGGTCCACATCTTCGCGAACTTTATCAAAGCTAGCCTCGCAGTGGCATAGGGATTTTCCACTGCCCAAGAAATTGCTTTAGAAAAAAGAGCTTGGTTGAGCCGAATCTCAAAAGGGACCAACCGCTCCGACTGGAATGCTTGCAATTCCAGACTAGCACCATTTTTTTCTTTCCAGAGCCGGTCAAACTCGCGAAGTTCCCTCTCGGTTTCCAGGGTGAATCGCATCCCCTCGTCACTCGCACCCGAGGCCCCGTCATGGAGTCCATCATAAAGACTCGCCCCTACCTGTAACGTGGTCGGAATAAACGATTCAAAGACTATGTAGTTTCGAATCCACCACGGTGACATCATTGCTGCCATTCCAAAACCGAACACAAACAGCGACAGCAAAACTTTAGAAAACGGAACGCTAACGCTGCCTGCATCGTGGGACGAATTTTCAGAGGCTATGTAAACATTCGAAAAAAAGCCTGGCAATCGCCAACGGACAAGGAAAATCATTGTCAACAATCCTGGCCATAACAGCCAGCTCGGACGGCAAAGGCATGCAGCCCCCGTTGCGACCCCGGCAAGCAGCTGCCATCGAATAGGCGACTTTGTATCCGGAAGACACGCTTGATTCCAGGCAAACAACGAGAGCACCATCAACGGGCAGAATATCGCCTCGCTCAAGATGAAAATGCTCATCCCAATCGCACCAAGATAGAGCGATGCGAGAATGCCACATGCCAGAGTAGCACGGAACGCGAACGGCTGTTCTGGCTTGCTCGAGCTCACAAGCTGATAAGTCGCGACCATTAACAAAGCAATAGTCAGCATACCCAGCAAGCTGCCGACCATTCGCGCAGCTAAGACGACTCCTTGATCACCGAGACCGCTCGAAAGGAAGATCGTTGCGGCGAGCACTAGCGGGTATCCGGGTGCGCGAAAGGCTCGGCTATCGACCCCTCCGTACTCGTAAGGCAGACCTTGAGCAACTTTTTCAGCAAGGACCCAGTAAGTATCACTGTCTCCGAATCGAAAGCGTTCACCGGTTTCGCTGAGAAGCGACTGCCAATAGACGGCCGCAGTAAAACGAATAACCAATGCACCAATAAGAATCGCCGACACCCAATAAATCAGGCGTCGGCGATCTTTTAAACAATCCATGTCAGACTATGTTTACTGAGAAGCGAGCCTATTTAATAGGGCTGACAATCACTGGAGCGTTGTTATTCGTGTCGTTGTCGCTGCCGCTCTCGGAAATACCATAGGCAATTAAGCCGGCCGCCGCGAGGCCGCCGATCAGTCCGCCGTAGCCACCGCCACCACCGCCACCGCCGTATACTCCGCCGCCGCCGCCACCTGGGAATCCACCGCCAGCGGCCATCATTGGCTGACCACCGACGATAACTTCCTCTCCAGGAATGACTTCTTCAACCGACGATGGTGGAGCACTTCCCATGAAGTCGGCACCATCAGCAAGTTCAACGTTCAATCCCGAAGCAGGGCTGTCCTGTGCGAAAGCTACAAATCGACTCCCATCCGCGTTCACTGATTTTGCAACCGTACTGTCGTTGACAACGCAGAATGAAACAGCGGCAATACCTTGGCGACCGGCGGCGAGGAAACCGTAGCAGCCTGGCTGGACTCCGGTGAACGTGAAACTGCCATCGATCGATACAGGAACGCTTTCGATTGTCTTTCCCTCTTTCAGCAAGAATGCTCGCATGCCTGCAAGGTTGATTGTGCCAGGAGCGACTGCAATCTTTGATAGTTGTCCTTGGACAGTTCCATCTTTACCAGCAGCGACTCGATGCGAAGAAGCAAAGACTCGCTTGCCCGCGATAGGATCTCGGAGGACAAGATCAGTGCGAGTTTCTGATGGCGACGGAACCATTTCACGTTGAATGATTTCAGCCAAGCTCAAAGACTTTGGTCGAACAACGCGGACTTCGATATCGTTTGGAAGGTGCTTTCCGAGATCGTTAGCAACGACTGCTACGCCGAATGTCGCGAAGGAGTTATCGGCTTCAACAATCAGCGAGTAAACACCGGCTGGTACGTTCGCGAAACTGAAGTTTCCATCGGAGTTCGTGTCGACTGTCATAGCCGATTTACCCTGTTGAGCCATTGTGACGCGGGCACCGGAAACGGATAGCGAGTCTTGACCAACCAGAGAAACTACCGAACCGCGTAGTGATCCTTGTTCGTCAGTTCGGACCCATTGATGCGAGAAAAGCGAGTTGAGATACGACGGCGATGGCAGCCTTTGTGTCACTGCCTTCTTCTCAACCACTTTATCGGGAGCAATACCTAAAACTTCGAGACTCTTCTCGGGTTCGGCAGCAGCCTTTATCGCTGGATCGGCTGCGACCGCTGGTGCCTCACCAAAAATATCAAAATCTTGGGAACGTGCGGCATTACTTAATGACGCAAACCCGATTGCCAGAGCAATTAATTGTGAGAATCGTTTTTTCATCTTAAACCCCAAATAGCTCGGAATTACGAAGGAACAACGCTATGGTACTTCGACACCGGTACGAAAATAGTGGCTACAAGCGTAGTAAATAACTTCCTCTACTCTAGTATCCCGGAATGACGGGAACAACCGTTATTGCCGTTTTTATCAAAAAAGTTCCTATAAATCCTCGTGCCGCACCACAATCTTCATGTTCACCAACCGATTGTGCCCCCTGGCGGGATTGAAACCGAATCTATGGGTAATTCTTCTTGGGGCGATTCCGCAAATCCAAGCAAAGCATGGACGCTGGGCTGCATCCTACAAAGTAACCGTCCGACCTTATAACCTTCCGACCTTTCTTCACCCAGTCTTGAAGTCAAAAGAATGAAAAAGCCTGGCATTTTGTGGAGGTCTCGCTCGTGACAACGATGGTTCAGGTGCAGGATTTAACAAAAACGTACCCAGATCTGTCTGAGGGAACCCGGGTCGCGGTGGACCGAATCTCGTTTTCCGTCGCTGCCGGTGAGGTTTTTGGGGTCTTGGGGCCAAATGGAGCTGGAAAAACGACCACGCTTCGAATGCTTAGTACCATTCTCCGGCCCACCAGCGGCCAAATCATCATCAACCAAGCCAATATCGATACCGAAGCACACCTGATACGCAAGAGCATTGGCTTCGTCTCCAATAATACGGCTCTGTATGATCGGATGAGTGCACGCGAGTTAGTGGAATACTTTGGCCGCATGCATGACATGGAACGAGACGAACTGCGTGAGAAGATAGAGATACTTTTTAAGAAGCTTTGCATGGAGGACATCGGAAATGTTCCCTGCGGCCAAATGTCGACTGGCATGAAGCAGAAAGTATCGATCGCTCGAGCTTTAATTCACGACCCGCCTGTTCTCATTTTCGACGAAGCTTCGGTCGGCCTGGATGTCATGGTTGCAAGAGCATTGCTGTACACGATTTCCGGATTGAGGGATGAAGGTAAGTGCATCATCTTTTCAACACACATCATGCGAGAAGTTGAAAAGCTGTGCGATCGAGTTGCGATGATGCATCGCGGACGCATCTTGGATATCGGTACGCTCGAAGAGTTGGCGGACAAGCACCAGCAGAACGACTTCGAAGATCTGTTCTTTTCGCTGTTGACGCGACACGATCAACAAAAAAATTTATTGGGCGACCAAGTCGACATGCAACCACTCAAACCGACAAGCGTAACACGACGCCCCTCTGCTGGAGCGGCCACGGTATGAACATGAAGTGGTCCCGAGTGTGGTTGATATATGCTCGCGAGATGCGTGATCAAATTCGTGATCGCAGAACAATGTTCACGATCTTCGTATTGCCGCTGCTGCTCTATCCATTCATGGGAATGTTGATGTTGCAAGTGGCGCAGTTTAACTCGGAACACCCAATTGGCGTAACGTGGATCGGTCAAGAAAACTGGCCTCAAGAGAATCCGCTGTTAGTGGATAGCGATGCAAATCGCAAGACTAACGACCTCATTCGCTGGAACTATCTTGCAACATCCGAACTTAAAATCGATGCACAAGCGGAAGCAGAAGCCCTTGTGCGTGAAGGACGCGCGGACTTGGTTTTGATCACAAAACCTGGCTTTCGCGATTGGCTTTCCCAATCGACGATGGTAGTTAACGAAGAAACCCGACAAACAACCGATGCCGGCTTAACGGCCACAGCAAGCCCGTTTGAATCAAAATCAAACTCAGAATCAAACTCAAAATCAAACTCAGAATCAAACTCAGAATCAAACTCAGAATTAAACTCGATAAGTATTGCTTCCATTTCATCAACACCCGCGACCCATCCTAGCGGGCCTCCGCCACTACTTACTGTTGTCAATCAAGCGTCGGATAGCTCTGTCGTTGCAATGAAGCGTGTTGGCCACCTTCTCGAAGGCTGGCGTTCGGCGTGGCTTCGAGAGCAGCTGGCAGAAGCAAACTTAAATCCTTCGATAGTGGACGTAATTAACGTCGAGCGTGTTGATATAGCTCCTCCTGAAACTAAACAAGCCTTGGTTTGGTCGAAGATACTCCCGTTGATTATGTTGGTTTGGGCTTTGACGGGTGCGTTTTATCCAGCGATAGACCTTTGTGCAGGCGAAAAGGAACGTGGTACGCTTGAAACGCTATTGTGCAGTCCCGCGTCGCGAACGGAGATTGTTTGGGGCAAGCTATTAACAGTTATCTGCTTTAGCATTTCAACGGCGGTGCTGAATTTATTTAGCATGCAGTTTACGTCTACTTTTGTCATCAATCAATTTGCGTCAGCCGGTGCGACGGATGTTGTCCAAGCACTTGGGCCACTTCCATTCAGTTCGCTGACTTGGTTGATTGTGATCTTGCTTCCGATCTCGGCAATGTTCAGTGCGCTGGCCCTTGCAGTAGCCGCACTGGCTCGTAGTAGCAAAGAAGCTCAGTATTATTTGATGCCGCTATTGCTGGGTGGTCTTCCACTAGTGATGCTTCCTATGCTCCCTGGAGTTTCGTTAGGCACAGGGACAGCGACGATTCCTGTTACCGGTGCGGTGCTCCTATCGCGAGCTTTGATTGAAGGTCATTACACGGAAGCTTTTCTGTTTGCACCGATTGTGATCGGGGTTACGGTCATGTGTTGTCTGCTTGCAATACGATGGGCCGTTCGTCAGTTCGAGAACGAGTCGGTGCTGTTTCGAGAAAGCGAACGATTCGAGTTTCGAGCTTGGATTCAAAATCTATTCCAGCATCGAACTCCGACTGCGACAGCCAACGAAGCGATGCTTTGTGGCACTATTATCTTGGTCGCACTTTTCTTTGGACGCATGTCGCTTGCTTCGAACGAGCTGAGCTGGACTTCCATGACTCAATCGACAATCGTGATTCAAATCGGGATGATCCTAGCACCGTGTTTAGTGATGGCGACGATACTCACATCGTCGATTTGGAAAGCACTTCGACTTGGCCGTCCGAGATTTGCAGACATGTTGTTTTGCTTCGGACTAGGCATCTCGCTTCACCCAGCTTACATGCTGTTGTCATCGGCAATACAAACCGAGTTTCAGCTTGGTGCCGACACAAAAGAAGTCCTTGGCTACATCGACGCAATGATTAGCGCAGCCCCGCTTTGGTCGGTTGTCTTGACGCTTGCCGTTATTCCAGCGATCTGTGAAGAGCTCGCCTTCCGTGGATTTATTTTTGCTGGACTTAGCCAAGAGCAAGGGACCCTTCGAGCGATCATTGTTTCGGCGTTGTTCTTCGGTCTCTCCCATGGTGTTCTCCAGCAAACGATCGGGGCGACCATCATGGGATTGATCCTGGGCGTTGTTGCTTGGCGTACCGGCGGCGTTCTCGGATGTATTGTCCTGCATATGACTCACAATACATTGACGATGGTAGTAGCTCGTGCAGGTAAGCAGGCGGATCTGATTCCAAGCGGCTTGGACTGGGCATTCGAGCGAACCTTAGAAGGCGGTCTAGCTTATACGAACACTTGGACAATCCTAAGCATGGCGATCGCTTCGCTGATATTAGGTGCTCTTGTTTTCAACAAACCAACCTCCGCCCGCTACTTCTGGGCGAAAGACCGCATCGTCGCGACTGAGTCGTAATGGTTGCTGTACAGTCGATCTAGGTTATGACGCTGGGCTGACGATCCTGAAACGTGTGCGCTAACTTTGAAGTTACACACTTATCGCAACTGACGACGCAGACTAAGTAAAAAGCAGCTAACGCGACGCGTGAGCAAGCGGTAAAGGTGCTCACGCCGCGACACGCTTGCGCAGCGTGTTAAAAAGAATTTAATTGTTCAATGAAAACTTAAGTTCAAAAGAATAGTGCAACTTCAAAATGCACTAATATGTACTTTTAAAAACGCGGTGTTGACGTGACATTTCAACACGCAGCTTCTGTTCACTTCCAAATATGATTTACCCGTTACGCGAAGTGCAACAGTAATTTGGCTTGGCCAAATTGCGATGAATACAACGTTTTCATCAGCCGAGGTTGTGTCTGGCGTAAGGATGAAAGCGATCACGCTTCGAAATCAGGACGTAGGCGGAATTGACCAGGATGGTATCAGGGGTAGTTGCGACGTATCCGCACTTGCTCGTTAAAAACTTGCAGAATTGGCAGTGGACTTGTGAGGACGAAAACTGTGTAGTCCTTAGAAATGCGTTTAACAGAAGCGCTCGTCTTGATTGGCTGGTCAGCGAAAAGGATGGTCCCTGAAATGACGTCGCCGCACCTCACACTGGGCATTGCACCTCGGACACGAAATCCTCCTTGCGAGAGCTCAATTACTTCGGCTAACTCCCGCGTGCTTGCCGATTTATACTTTGGGCCGGAATTGAGTGGATAGACGAGCCGATAAAATTCCCTCTGGTTTTTCGTCGCGTTAAGCATTTTTTGAAATATGAAAAATGGGTTACTTTTCGTTTTTGCTTTCGTACTCGATATCGGTCGAGCGAAGCGGGTAAATCTCGAGCCTCACAACCCCAGAAATAGTAGGTTGGATTTCGTGCAGGGAAGAAACCTGAGCACACTGGCCGTTATCAAATCCTTCGAGACCAGCGAGAAACTTAACGACTTTTCCGGTTGCAACGGCTTTGAGCGTCTGGCTACCGGATGGCAATTAGCAATGCGATTCCAGCGATGATTCGATAGATCGCAAAAGGGACAAAGCCACGCTGACGTACCCATGCCATAAACCACGCGATCACCGCCAAAGCGACGGCAAAGCTAACCGAAAACCCGATTGCGAGGACTCCCCAATCCTTTCCGGACATTGCGATCGGCGACTCCAACATGAATTTTAAGAGCTTGAACCCGGTCGCGGCAAACATGACGGGAATCGACAAGAAAAAGCTAAACTCGAGCGCGGTTCCCCGTGAAAGGCCCATGATCTGGCCGCCAGCGATAGTCGACATGCTTCGGCTGGTCCCAGGGAACGCAGCGGCAAAAATCTGCATTCCACCAATAACGATCGCCTGGCGAAGATTGATTTTTTCAATCGCATCAGTCGCACCACGATCGCCGAATATTTTGTCGACAATCCACATGACAACACCGCCGATCAAAAGTGCCCATCCCATGACCTGAAGGCTTTCCAAGTTCTCGCCGATCTTTTTGTCGATCAAATAACAGGGGACCGCAGTCACAACAAAAGCGATCAAGACTAAGAACATCGGATGTCGCCATCGACTTGGTTGGGTGTCAGGGTTTTTGTTGGCAGGCTTTGTAGCGAAAAAATCCTGAATGAATCCGAGTAATCTCGCTCGGAAGTAAACGACGACAGAAAGAATCGCGCCCAATTGGATCACAATAGCAAACATTTTCCAATATTCGCTCTCCCGAGGCAGCCCTAAAAGCTCTTGGGTAATGCGAATATGTGCGGTGGAGCTGACCGGCAAAAATTCGGTTAGACCTTCGACTATTCCAATAATTACGGCGGCTATGTAGTCATTCATGACGCTTAGTATGTTTCCGATCGAGCCAAAACACGACCGGAAATCGACTTTTTTTGCAAATTCCGCAGCCGCATAGTTCAAGTTGGGCGGGTCGAGCGGTTCGACATGAGGGAAATGAGGCCTGATATAAAAAATTTTAATCCAGCTAGTGCGACACGTCGGTAGCCCAACTTCCCCAACTAGAGGGCGAGCAGCCCTGTATTAATTGTGTTTCTGCGTTTTCGTTTCCACTACATTTGTTCGGAGATTATTTTCGTAGGTAATTTCAACCCGAGCTTATCAAGGAAGATTCGTTGGTGCTCCGATGGACGAGCTACGCATCGGGTACGGATTTCGATTACCGCGTCGGTGGGCAGTACGACATCGACCAGTCGAAGTTCCGCGAGTTCACGTCGTCGTTCCTCTTCAACACTGACTCTCTGGTAGAAATGTGCGAGGGTTGTCCAAAGTATGTAAGTTAAAAAGCACACCAAAATATGTGCTCGCACGCGATCCTACTTTTGATGCCATGTCGATCGGATACTCAGGTCTGACTTATAGAATTGGAATGCCTTCTCGGCTTCCGTCAGTTAAATGTACGTTTGCCACAGTTCGTCATCGCTCCAATTCTAAGCCATATTCAAACGACTAGCCACCCACTTGCGCATTTTGAAGGTGCCCTATTCTACAACTGTCGCTTTCTTTAAACAATAAAATCCCTTCTAACAGGCCGCGCGAGCAAGTGGCTGCTTCACGATTAGTCAATGCCCGTAGTGGTTGATTGTCGGAACAAGAAATAGTCATAAGAGAACTTTTTTCCAATCGCGGTAGCGGCATCATAGTTTTCATCAGCGATGTGGTCTTCGAGTTCCTCGATACTGTGCATCAAGGCATCTAGCTGCTTAAATTGCTCGGAGTTAAATGATTCGCCTCGCAGATACATACCGACTTGAAGCTTTCTTAACCAGTCTTCCACCGATGGAATCCAATACATTGCACCAGCCCAGTCCTTAGACATGACTCGAGTGGAAACTTCAGCATTGGAAACCTGCAACTGCTCGTAAACAACATGGCGAGGCGGATAATACAAGTAGCAACCGTAAATGCTTGCCCAAACTAATCCCCCGATCGCAATCAACCCGGTGATTCTAGGAGGGATCACGATGTCACGGCTAAGTGGCTGAACAGGCGGAGTTGATGCACCGGAATCACCGCTGTTGGCTGCGTTAATGCTATTGTGTGTATTGGTCGTGCTGGATAGGTGCTGCTCCCAGGATTGCTTGGGATCGATCGCATAGACAATTCCCCCGAGCAAAACGAGGGCTGCATAAATCGCTAACGAGTAACCAGCAAACGCAGGTGTACTGTCGTAGATCAGCCTCTTGGCTGTTTCCATCGGCGATGTTGAATCGTCACTAATCGGGCGGCAAAATTGGTCGAACGCGTGGGTGTGTCCCTCGGATTGAACACCCTCGGGATAGAGGGGTTTTTCGATTGCATATGCAATCACAAGTACCAGAAGCACGGCAACGCCGATCCACACAAATGCTTTTTTCCATTGATAGGTCTTACCGATCCAGAAGATCATTCCCAAGTTCAACCCGGTCCCTAAGATCAGCAAGGTAAACGCTGCTGCGATTGAATTGCCATGCTGGAACATGGTCGCCAGTTGAACCATCGCAGTCATCGGTGTCACGTAAGCTGGAAGAGCAACAACGGCCATCTTGA
The DNA here is from genome assembly GCA_031412775.1 of Pirellulaceae bacterium. GTDB lineage: Bacteria > Planctomycetota > Planctomycetia > Pirellulales > Pirellulaceae > JAIYDQ01. The sequence goes on from JANODQ010000428.1 coordinate 9,922, forward strand.
GCGGCGCTGTCCAATCGTCCGACTCGGCGGATTGCTGGAGGGAGTTGGCCGGAAGAAGAAAAGTCAGCATGCCAACCCCGCAAATACCGATCAGCATATAAAGCGAGTCACGGCTGAATGCGATTCGAAGCATCGCTAAAAACACACTTGCAACGCGTCGAATTCCGTATGGAGTTGCTGCCATCGGCTCGGGTTCAATAAACTCATTCTTGAACACACGATCCCAAAACAATCCCATGATCGTCACAAGAGCCAGTGATGCAATACAGATGGTGAAAATCACCACTGGGTGGCTGAGCGTCAGTCCGTACAAAACCGATAGTGGGTTGAAAATAGGAGCCGTTAGACCGAACGCGAGAATCGTTCCGCCAATGAGTCCTGCCTTTCGCAGTTCAGTCATCACTGGAATCGCGCCCAGTGAACAAACCGGAAGAAGCATTCCCATCGCCCAAGCCTGAGGAATCTGTCGCCAAGTTCGACCACCAAAGACTGCGAGCGTGTTCTCTCGCCCTAAGACTCTCTGAAAGATTGCGGCGACCAGAATGCCAACGATGACCGTTGGAGAAGCTTCGACTGCGGCCTGAATGACGCGAACAATCGCACTCCAAAACAAGATTTCTATCACAACAATTCGCCCCTCTTAGGTTGCTTGCAGGTAGCTTCCAAGAAGCTTAGTAGCCGTGATAAATATCCGCGTCCATCTGGTAGTAAACACCTTGCAAATCAGCGATCGGCTTCAGTTGCGTATCGACATGCAAGGTTCCAGCTACTTTGACTTGACGTTGGGCGTATCTAGCGAAATTGTCACCCGATAAAGTCACTTCAATCATGTGAGTCAATTTTGGCTGTCCACCAAAACAACAAGTCCCAAGGTCAGGCACGAGAATGAACTTCTGAGCTGCCCCGCTGACAATCGAAGTTGGGTGGATATATCCCTTCAGAAAGACATTTTTTCCGTTTAGCTCCAGTGCAGATGGTGGAGGATAATCGTGCCCATAGGCGTCACTCTTGAGCTCGCCAAACGAAGATCGGATGTAGCCCTCAGGCACTTCTGTCAAGTACGTGTAGGTGTGAAGGGCCGGTGAACCGATTAGGAAAAGAACGTTCAGCGCGATTGCCAAAAAGGCGATCGTCGTGCCTGTCAATTCGCCTGGGAACGCACGAATGTTTTTGATTCCAACGATCCCAAGGATCAATCCGACTAACGGCAACAATATTAATGGGACAAACAAAATACTCAACGTCGCTAACACGCCAAGCACCAAAGAAGCGATCGCCGCACGACTCACCGCTTTGTAAATTGAATCGTCCGCCTCGAAATCGCCAGTGTCGCCCCCGAATGCGGAGGATTGAATAGATGATGCTGGTTTGCCGAGTGCATCGACATTAATCGGCGAATCAATTGATGACTCGGGACGTGATGAAAGGGCTTGATCCACCGTAAAACCTTCAATTGGAGAAAACGAGCAAGCGGAAGAGGCTGGAAAACGCCACGGAAGATCACTCTGGACGATCTGGAGGCCTCTGTTAGAAACTTATTGTACGCTGTTTCCGCTATTCTCGTTCACCCAATTTTTAGGGTTTCCGTGAGTCCAGCGGTGAGCCAAGGCCCAGCTTCTGTGAAGCCGTGTCGAGATGCGGTCAGGTCGTCCGGAAAGGATCATCCACATAAAAAGCAGAAGCGTTGTGGAAGACAAAAGCGCTGCCGCACACAGTTCCACGGGCCGAGCGATTGTGGCTCCGGGAGTCACGCCCATAATCAAGTCGGGAGACACCGGTTGAGTTGTTGGAGTGAAAAGCTCACTTCGGATTTGGCTTCCGGTTTGGCTTTTAGACGCAACGCTGTCACCAGTTCGATTCATCAGTGTTCGAAACGCGACGGGGCTGCGTGCTCCGAGAGGCATTCGCATTACTGATGCTTGAGCCTCCTCGGGCGTAGCGGAAAAAATACTGGTTTCGTTTTTGTTTATAGGAGCTTCAGAAGCAGGTGAAGAGAGTTTCGTGGGATCAGCGTCCGCTTTGGAGGGGGCCGGGGTGCCTGCGGGAGTTGTTGCTGACTGAGATGCTGCGGGCTGAGATGCTGCGGGCTCGGGTGCAGCAGGTTGTGGAATCGGAAAGAAAGTCGCGGCGCGTTTGACGGCCTTCGGGTCGATCTTCTCCAGTTCTATCAGCGTGGCTTTGGCTGCGGGCAGTGGGCACGCACGCAAGTAATTCACGACGGGAACACGAACCCAGCTCGAGTTGTCATCGGCATCGCGGAATAGCTTTGCCATGCGTTCAATCTGAGACCAATCTTCCCATCGTGCCATATCGGGAATCACCAAGTCCGCGAAGTCAGGACGGTCCAGCATCCATCGCATGGAAGCTACTATCTTATCGCGATCGATCACGCCCCCTTCGGTCCCATGAAATCGCAAAGCCATGACGGCTGCAAACGTATCAGGATACGAGGCGCGGGTGTTCTTTAAAAAGAGTTCGTCAATCGTCGGCAGCCCGGACTCGCCAACAATCGTCAGATAACAAGCGATCAACGCATCAAGTCCCGATCGCGTTGTTTCATCTTGCGACTTGAGAAGTGACTCCAGCAGAGACGCATCATTTTTATCCGCGATTACTCCTAGCAACGTGTAATACAATCGCTTTCGATCCGGTGCAACTTCCTTGCTCTTGATCCACTCGATCAGCTTTGCATGATCCAGCGAGTCGCGAATTTTCTTAACATCTTCGTAGGGTGTTTGAGCGAACTCGTCGTAGGAATCGCGTGCCAGCAAAGCTTCGGGGTTCTCAAGGAAGCTTAAATAAAACTTCAAGCGTTCTGCTCGATCTTCGGGCAGCCGGCTCGTTTGACGAAGATACTTTTCGGCGTCGGTGGTCACAGATAGGGGTGAAGACCACAGCACTTCCGTTTGGTGGACCCCCATTAACAGGAAGCGACCGGTGCTTTTCGCGGGACCGTAATAGGGAGCAGAAACAATTGTCCCTACCGGAACAATGCTGTCGCCGCGAAGCGATTCAACAATCTTGAATTCCGCAATCCCGGCTAAGTTTCCATCTGCTTCCGTTGGCGTGTTGGTAATCGATTGTGGTTGGCTTTTCCCAGTTGGAATCAGCTCACCGAACGCGACCACATCCATCGCGGCCATGTCTTGACGCAATGTCTGAGCGGTTGCAGAACAAAACGGGCAAGCGGTCGCTAGCTCGGAGAACCCGAGAACCGCAACCATCGCCATTAGAAAAAACTTTGTCATCCAAAATACCTTGGCAGTCTTCACGACTAAATGCGACCACATGGGAAATGCTCCGAAACGTAGCAAAAATCAGGTCGCATATCAATGTATGTCACGCTCGGTCCCTCTGGCCAGCCGTTTTCTTGAGGAAAAACAAAAAACAGATTGCGGAAATTCACTTTGTAAGCCGCCTTCGAGCCTTAAAACCGGCACAATCGGTGTGTGCGTTGCAATCGAGCCCAAGGGGCGATCTTCCCACTCAAAAATCAATTGTTTCGCCAAATCTCGCTAAACACCATCAACAGCTCTGTGTCTTCCGTGCCTCTGTGTTTTAATTCCATACGATTGTTCGTTCTTTCGGTAGAATTGCTCAAGCCCGTGTTTTGGAAACACAGAGGCACAGAGATCACAGATGAAAACGAAGGCAATTCGCAGCTTTAGAATATGAAGATGGTGGTGTTCGGAGAGAACTGTCATCGATTCTTGCTTTTCGTTCTCGATGCGAAAGCAATCCGATCGAGCACGAGTGATTTCATTTAGCACGAGCACGAATGATCAAGAACCCTAAGCTGGACGCTCTCTAAAGCGATCATTCACGATGAACGATGCCACGTTAGTAAACTGAAATCCGCCGCCCGCTTAAAACGTGGCCCGTCTTTTGCAAAGTGGTACCGCGACAGGCTACTCCGTCTGCCGATCTTGTATCAACGCTATGGTGGAGACCCGCAATAATGGCATTTCGATTCGACAAACTTACCGTCAAAGCGCAAGAAGCGATTGCCGAAGCACAGAGCAAGGCGACTTCGTTCGGTAATCCCGAGCTCGACAGTTTGCACGTGCTTGGGGGATTGTTGCAAGATCGCGATGGAGTTCCGCTAGCGCTTCTTAAAAAAATTGGAGCGAATGTTGGCCAGATACAGGGCTTGATTGAAAGCGAGATGAATCGACTGCCGAAAACATCTGGCGGTCGTGCTCCAGGCGTTGGGCCTTCGCTGCAATCTGCATTCGAAGCGGCCGCCGCGCTTGCTGAAGGGATGAAGGACGAGTACTGCAGCACTGAACATTTACTGCTTGCAATCTGCAAAACAGATAACAAGGCCGGGGCACTGCTGAAGCTGCTTGGGATCAACGAGAAGGACCTTCTCCAAGGCCTTCAGTCGGTTCGTGGAAGTGCACGCGTTACCGATCAAAACCCCGAAGGCAAATTTCAAGCACTCGAAAAATACGGTATCGATCTTGTTGCCCAAGCCGCCAAAAGCAAGCTCGATCCGGTCATCGGACGTGACAATGAAATTCGTCGCGTGATTCAAGTTCTGTCACGCAGAACCAAAAACAATCCAGTCCTCATTGGAGAACCCGGTGTTGGTAAGACGGCTATCGCCGAAGGACTTGCTGCAAGAATTGTGCAAGGTGATGTGCCGCAGAGTCTCAAGAATCGGCGACTTGTCGCGCTCGATATGGGTGCGTTAATCGCAGGCGCAAAATTTCGTGGCGAATTTGAAGAGCGACTCAAGGCAGTTCTTCGCGAAGTCAAAGAAGCCGATGGCGATGTCATTTTATTCATCGATGAACTGCACACGGTCATCGGCGCAGGAGCAGCCGAAGGAAGCAGTGACGCCGCAAATTTATTGAAACCCGAACTCGCCCGCGGGCAGTTGCGTTGCATTGGTGCAACAACACTCGACGAGTATCGTAAACATATCGAAAAGGACGCCGCACTCGAGCGACGATTCCAACCGGTGTACGTTGGCGAGCCTTCGGTAGAAGATACGATCACGATTCTTCGCGGACTCAAGAGCCGTTACGAATCGCACCACGGAGTTAAAATTCGCGACTCGGCATTAGTTGCGGCTGCCAATCTTTCGGCTCGCTATATCGCCGATCGCTTCTTGCCCGACAAGGCGATCGACCTCATGGATGAAGCTGCCTCGCGACTCGCGATGGAACGAGAAAGTGTCCCTGCCGAGATTGATCAGATTCAACGGCGCTTAAGACAGCTAGAACTTGCCCAGCGACAATTGAACGAAGAGGGCGATATGGCGACTGCTGGTTCGCTGGAAGATATCGAAGAAGAAATCGCCAAGCAGCAGAAGGCCCTGGCGTCGCTTCGTGAACAATGGGAAGCGGAAAAGCTCGGTGTTTCTGGTGTGCAATCGATTCGGCTTGAACTGGAACAAACAGAAGCACAATTTAAGTCGTTGGAAGTATCCATCAAAGAGAATCAATCGCTCGGTCGCGGCGTTCCAGAAGGTGACTATCAAAAGCTTTTTGAACTCGATCAAAAGCGTCGCAAACTCCGCACGCAAATGGAACACGATGAAGAGGCTTCTTCGGCAGATGCTCAACCAGAAAAAGACAAGCCCAAGCACACGCAGCGACTCCTTCGAACCGAAGTCACCGCTGATGAGATCGCATCGGTCGTCTCTGTTTGGACCGGTGTCCCTGTAAGTCGCATGTTGGAAACCGAGCGAGCCAAGCTGTTGGTCATGGAGGAGCGACTTCATCAACGTATTATCGGTCAAGACAAAGCGGTCGAGGCCGTTAGTAATGCGGTGCGTCGCAGTCGTAGTGGCTTGCAAGACGTTCATCGTCCCATCGGCTCGTTCTTGTTCCTCGGACCAACTGGTGTTGGAAAAACGGAACTTTGCAAAGCACTTGCCGAAGTACTTTTCGATGATGATCAAGCAATGGTAAGGCTGGACATGAGCGAGTTCATGGAACGACATACCGTCTCGCGTCTTATCGGTGCCCCTCCAGGGTACGTGGGCTACGAAGAAGGAGGCAAGCTGACGGAAGCGATTCGGCGCAGACCCTACAGCGTGCTCCTACTTGACGAGATCGAAAAGGCGCATCCGGATGTGTTCAACGTCTTGTTACAAGTACTCGACGATGGACGACTAACCGACGGTCACGGTCGCACAGTTGACTTTACTAACACCATGATTGTCATGACAAGCAACATCGGAAGTCAAATGATTCAGAAGGTTGCTGAAGAAGGTGGATCGGAAGAAGAGATGGTCGAAGCGGTACAAGAATCGTTGAAGGCAAAGTTCCTTCCGGAATTCTTGAATCGTATCGACGAGACAATCGTGTTCGAGCCACTTGGACGTGATCAAATCAAACGTATCGTAACGTTACAGTTGGATAGCCTCACGAAACAACTTGCCAAGAACGATCTCGTTCTCGAAGTAACCGACGCTGCCTCGCGAGCAATCGCGGACGAAGGCTACGATCCTATCTACGGAGCAAGACCGCTCAAAAGAGTCATTCAACGACGATTGCAAAACGCACTCGCCAGTGAGCTACTCAAACGCGACGTCTCCGAAGGCGGCAAGATCACCGTCGATTACGCAGACGATGGCTTTATCTTCGAAGTCACGACAAACTGATAACAAAAGGGGCCGGTTCAATAGGGTTCGGGACTCATATTGCAATCCTCGATTGGCGTTGATTTTGCGTTGCTCCATTGTGGCGATTTGTGGCGATGATAGCGCTGGGGGCATGGCGAGCGATTGGTGAAAACGGTCTATAAATAAACGTTGCGGAGCATTAAATGCCGTATCGACTGATTCAAGGCAGTCGCCGTAAAGACTAATTAGCTTGATTGATTTTTTGCTTCGTCTTGCCTTTTGAGCTTGTCTTAATGGGCTAACAAATCTTCTTCGCTCGCTAGGCCAATGAAGTAGTAATTGAATATTTCGAAGGTCCGTTTAGTCGGCCTACGGCTAGTCCAGATTTGAATTAGTAAGTATGCGATCATGGCACAGTACGTTTGGATCTCGACTAGGCTTTAACCAGTATCGATTCAAAGTTTTAACGAGGTTGAGGGCTGGGTAACTCTAGCCTTAACTACTTTGCTGTTCCTGGAAACGCATTGGGCCAAATAGCTATCTCGACGAAACCTAACGGAATCGCAACGACTCTGGTGGAGCACTCAGCGCTTGCACGGCCTAGCCGAAGCGTTCATTCAGATAATAGAAGCCCACGAGCTGAAGTACATCTCCGAGCGAATACTTCGGGCGGCATCGCAAAACTGAAACGCCTGTTACACAATACTTCGCCAGGGGAATACCAAATGGCTGCCTAAATCCACTCAAAGATGTGCAACTTTAAAACTTGCGCTTTGTGTTAAGCACGCCAGTTATAAGCAACTGTCTAAGGCTTCGACGGGTTCTGTTTGTTGACTTGCGTAAGATAGGAGGTCTGGATTGAATTCATCAAACTTTGATAACTTCGATTGCCGATAGCTACCGAGTGTAGGATCGCTGAGGCCTCTTTTTACTGAGGGCGGACTTGCGGCAGTGAACAATCGACTAAAAGTTATCTCGTTTTTCTTGTTGTGTGCGTCAACGCATTTGGGTGCAACTGTTGCATCGGGCCAGCAACCCGAAACGATTTACTGGTCGAAGAACGAGTTCACGATTCCTTTCCACATCGATAATGACGGCTCGCAGCCTTCGGCTGTGCTTTTAGAGATCTCGACCGACGAAGGGATGACGTGGCTTCCTTACGCTCGCGATGGAGTCCGGGCGCGGCAGTTTCGCTTCACTTCCCAGGGGGACGGGCTTTATCTTTTCCGAATCAAGACGATCGATAACTTTGGACAAGCCTTTGACCCTGGCGCAGAACCGCTACGAGTCTTAGTAGACACGACCAGTCCCGAATTAACTTTAGAAGTTGATACCGATTCGAAAGGGCAATTGATCGCAAGCTTCGCAATCATCGAGACCAATCCGCGAATCGAATCAATCCGACTTGAGTATCAGACTGAGTTTACAGGTAGCTGGATTGCAGCGAGTTTCGATACGAACCGCAAGAATTCCACTGAGCTAAGCGGCCGCGGAACGCTGGGCATTTCAAGTTCTGTTCGGCAGTTAGTCGTCCGCTTAATCGCCAAAGATGCGGCCGGGAACGAGTCCGAAGTGACTCGGTTGCCTCAACTTCCTCGTACAGCAACTGCCCCCACCGGCATGCAACTAGCAAGCGGCAGGAACGCCCCACCGACAAGTCCCTTTAGCAGCAACTCGCAATCCAGCAACTCGCAGTTCACTGGACCACAAGCGAACACTTCGGTCGCGAGACTGGGAAATGGACCCACAGTAGGAACCACAGTAGGGCCTTCAGTAGGGCCTTCAGTGGGGCCGACGATTACGGCAGTTCCGTCTCAAACAAACACCAGTGTGCCGACGTCAAAATCAAACGGCTATCAGTTTCAAACGATTACCAAGGATACATTGGTCACCAGAGATACACTGATCAGCACGAATGTACCTACCGATGCGCGAAGCGATGGCTTCGGGGCCTTGCCTTCGATTGCCGCTTCGCAAGATTCGAAGGCGTCGCCTCTTTTCCTGGGCGGACTCTCAGGCGATAGTGCGCGATCATCCAATGAACCAAATTCATCATCACCAATTGCCTTGCCAGTTCCATCACCCGTGAGAGCACCTACTGGTACGACGCGTTCGATCGACCAGAAACCTTACTACAGCAGTTCGAAGGCATTTAGTTTGGACTATGCGTTAGACCAGCACGGAGGCTCGCAAGTAGCAGCAGTCGAATTGTGGGGGACAGTTGACCAAGGCCAAATTTGGGAGTTGTGGGGAACCGACCCGGATGGAAAAACACCTTTTGATATCTCGGTTGAGACCGAGGGGCTCTTTGGTTTTCGGATGGTGCTGGTTGGGGCGAACGGTATGACTGCCAATCGACCTCGCAATGGTGATAATGCTGACGCATGGATTTTTGTCGACACGAAATTCCCTTCGGCTCGTTTGGTATCAGCCGTATACGGTCGAGGCAACGAAAGCGGAGCATTGGTCATCGAATTTAGTGCTCAAGACGAACAGTTCAGCGATCGTCCCGTTAAACTCTCGTACAGCGAAGTCCCGACTGGTCCTTGGACAACGATCGTCAGCGGCTATGAAAACTCGGGACGTTACGTTTGGCGAGCCGACCCAAACCTGCCAGCACGAGTCTTCCTGCAGATCGAAGCTTTCGATCAAGCGGGAAACATCGGAGTCCATCGCCTGGAACTTCCGGTCGATATCGAGGGGCTCGCTCCGCGAGGAAGAATCCAAGGCTTCCGACCGATACTGCAGTGATCTGAGAGTGCTGATTCGTAGTTCGGGACCATTTTCCCGAACGATCCAAGTGGACAATCCATACGGATGGGACATTGGTCCTGCCCTACGGCATGTTTGGCGGTGTTGTGATCTGGTGTGAGGTGGGACCCTAAGAATATGAGTCCTTTCGTTTCCAGAGATCCCGACTATACTTGAAAATCATGCTACAACGTCCCGATGCGGGACTCAATCTTTCTCGATCGAGCCTTCTCGATTGAGCTTTCTCGCAACAGTGCAGATTCGCGGATAACAATGAGTGAAGTGATCGAAATTCTCCGCAGGTTGCATCGTATCTTGGTTCAGCAAGCCGATATTCGCAGCCAGCTAGAGCGAGGACCGCGAATGGTGAAGATTGCTCAAATGCACTACGAAACGGCCATTGCTGACGAGCATACACATCGCGAGCTAATCAAGAAAACACGCATGGATGCCGATCGAAAACAGCTTCAATTGCGTGAACGCGAAGCCAAAATCTTCAGCGTTGAAGGCAAAATGAATATGTGCAAAACGGACCGCGAATACCAAGCCCTCAAGGACCAGATCGCAGCCGACACGCAAGCCAACGCGGTCTTATCGGACGAGATTCTGGAGTTGCTTGAGACGATCGACATCCTC
>JANODQ010000429.1:0-6159 GCA_031412775.1 Pirellulaceae bacterium
AGTGCTGTGACTCGTCACAGCTTTAGGGCGAACGGCATGGCTACAAAGAAAACTTGCGCGAGATCGATCGTTGTTGGGTTCACACAGAGTTTTCAGATACTCAAGCACCGTCTATTTTGTGCCTCCGCATTTTTTGGCGAAGCGTGCTACGATGGAGTCCTAGGGCATTGGCAACCGCGGCGCGATTCCCCTGTGCTGTTTCCAAGAGAGCGCGTATCAGCGACGGTTCAACCACGTCAAGAAAGGAATCGTAAATAGTCCCGACATCATCAATTTGTGGATCACTCATCGAGGCAGAGAGAGTGGACTCGGTAGTCGATAAAGAAGGACGGTGATCCTGCAGCCACAAGCGAATCAAACGGTCAAGTTCGGATGGAATACTTGAGGGGCTTGCTCCGGATGTAGTCGATCCATCATCTTTCAATCGTTCGGTGTGCAATTGCGGAAGATGCTCCGGATAAATGAGTTTACCACGCGCAAAAATCGCTGCGTGATCCATCGCATTTCGAAGCTCGCGAATATTTCCGCTCCATGAATGCGACAATAATAATCGGACCGTCGATTCGTCTAAGCATTCTTTTTCTGCCGAATAGTTGTGCCGACTTAAAAAGTGAATCGCAAGCGGGATAATATCCTCTACACGTTGTCGCAACGACGGCACTTCAATAGTAAAAACAGCAAGCCGGAAATACAGATCTTCGCGAAACCCACCCTCACTGACCATCTTTCGTAGATTGCGATGGGTTGCTGCAAAGACGCGAGCTTGAAGCGGTCGCGGCTTGTTACTGCCAACGGAGATAAACTCACGCTGCTCCAGAACGCGGAGTAATTTAACCTGCTGACCAAGTGGAAGGTCGCCAATCTCATCGAGTAATATCGTCCCTTTTCCCGCAAGCTCAAACGCACCGACCTTGGCATGGTCAGCCCCAGTAAATGCACCCCGTTCATGTCCGAAGAGTTCGCTTTCGATAAGCGATGCGTTCAATGAAAGGGGTGCAATGGCAAGGTACGGTTCCTTGGCGTTCAGGCTATGGGTGTGAATAGCTCGCGCGACCAATTCTTTACCAGTTCCACTCTCACCGCAAATCAACACAGGGCAATCACTCGCCGCAGCCATCGCAATTCGCTTGAAAACAGTTTGCATAGCCGTTGATTTTCCGAGCAGCGGACTATCACTGGAATCCAAATTGTCAGGAATATGCGAGCTAACGATCTTTGAATTTCGGCAACTATCGATTGCTCGACGAACCGCAGTAAGCATTTCGCTAAGATCAAAAGGCTTAGTCATATACTCGAAGACATGTGATTCGATTGCTTTGACCGCAGTCTTGAGATCCCCAAAAGCCGTCATTAAAATAACCGGCACAGACTTGAGCGACTTTTGAAATTCGACTATCGCCGACAAACCATCGATACCAGGTAATCGAACATCCAAAAGTATCACATCAGGCATCATAACAAATGGTTGACCCGGAGTTCTTTTCCCCGCCATCAGCTTTAAAGCGGGCTCTGCAGATGAGAAAACGCGGCTATCGAATCCAGCTCGTTGGAACGCGCGGCTCAACGAAGAACAGATCACTGGCTCGTCATCAATAATCCAGATTAAACTCATAGGGTCGGCTCGTCGCGGGATGTAAATTGCAAGATTGGGACCGCAAAAAAGAAGCGAGTCCGGCCTGCCTCGCGTTTCCAAGTTAGACTACCACCATATCGATTAGCAATACTTAAAGCCATCGGAAGACCAATTCCGATTCCTTCCTGCTTGGTCGTGCTGAATGATTCCATCATCGTCGATTTGATTTCTTCCGACGGACCAGATCCCGTATCCGAGATCACAAACTGGCAAATGGGTTGTTGTTCTGGCGATTTCGCAAGTGTCACATCGATGCTCAAACAACCTGGCTCCAACATTGCTTCCAAGCCATTCAGAGCGAGATTTAAGATGGCACCCAGTATGGACTGTCCGTCGTCCAGCACCATCGATTTCAAACTCTCCTGTATTTGGGAACGAATTTCGTGGTCTCGATGCGAGGCTTTCAGATGGACAAGCCTGAGAAGTTGATTGGTAATTGAATCCACGGATTGCGGAGCACTTGCTGCGTGCTCCAAGCCGGTTCGCACTTGGAGTAGACTTCGAATCGACTGCTCAGCCCAACGCAACTGCTCCACAGCCAGTTCCAGATCATCGGATTTGTCACTTTCGTTTTCTTGCTGATGGGTTTGAATAGCCAGCCGAGCGCCGGTAAGAGTATTCCGCAACTGGTGCGCCATCCCGCTAGCGAACTGGTTAATCAGTTGCGATCGTTGATTAGCGGCTAGGGTTTGCTGCGAGGTCCTGAGTTGACTGGTCATACGATTGACATTGTCGGTCAAGAACGCGATTTCATCTTGCGGGCCGTGAATGATAAGCGGTTGCGATTTTCCAAGGTCGATCCGGCTTACGTGGTCGCTCAGCCTTCGAATGCGACGACTGATCCGTGTTGCAAAAACAGTTGCAAGCGCACCCACCGCGATCGAAGCAACACTACCGGTTGCGATTGGAAGGTATAGCGACTGAGAGACCAACGACTCCTGGTTTTCGTGATTCGACAAAACAACAATCCTCCGAGTTTGCGATTGTTCAATCATCCCGATCGGACGAATCAACATGTCCCATCGTTGATTGATCCAGGGATAATCATGCAGAAAAACTAACTCCGAAGACTCTGTGCTAGGAAGAAATCGATCCGAGATAAACTCGGACGCTTTGATCCCATTTGTTTTATAAAGAATGACTCCATCGGCTTTCTGGACGATGGTAATCTCCATCGACGAAAGTCCCCGCATCTGCTCCAGGACACTTTCGGTCAAAGGGTAATTCGCCGCGACCGCCACAGAGGCCACGGCTGCCAACCGCTGCTCAGTAATTTGTCTAGCCGACCGGTACGAAAAGTAATACGCCACGACCGTTACAAATCCCACTGCAACGAAAATCGTAACACTCAACGGCACAACAAACTGGTTACGAAGTGATTGAAACATCAACTAAAAGCAATCGACAAGAACCAAGCCATTGAATCAGTCGTCGTGAAGCCCACGAGTTCCAAGGTCGCCCCAGACGCCAACAAAGTCTAAACTACGTGTGCCATTTTACCCGCCAACCTACTCGAAAAGCTTCTTCAGTGAGTATGGTAGACACAAAAACAGGGCGTGTCTCATTTGAAGACACACCCTGTTTACGTTATCGATAAAATCAACCCTTGTAAGTTACTCGTCCGATGGAACTACAGTGTCGCTCATCGGGGCCGATGCTTCCTCGAAACGTGCAGATTCGGCTTCTACAGGTGGTGCAGCAGCGAGCAATGGGTAGCTGGTTTCGTCGCTGGAAGTTCCTCGATTGAGAAGATCTTCCAAGGCCTCGCGGCGATAACTTACTTCGGAATCTTGGAAGGTTCGGAAACCTGTACCGGCCGGAATCAAGTGACCGAGAATCACGTTTTCCTTGAGACCAACCAAGCGGTCAATCTTTCCTGCGAGTGCAGCTTCGGTCAGAACCTTGGTAGTTTCTTGGAAGCTGGCTGCCGAGATAAAGCTATTGCTTTGAACCGATGCTTTGGTAATACCGAGCAACTGAACGCTAGCCGAAGCGGGCTTTGGCTTCTTACCCTTGGCAGGCTTACCGCCAAGAGCTTCGATTTGTGCGTTAGTCGTTTCGACAACTTCCTTCGGAATAATGGCTCCAAGAGAAAACCCGCTATCGCCTGGATCGGTGATCTTGAGCGACTTGGCAAGTTCATCATTGACTCGCTTGAACTCGAATCTGTCGATGACGATACCGGAAAGGAGACTGGTGTCACCTGAAGTATCAACACGAACCTTACGAAGCATTCTTGCGACGATCACCTCGACGTGCTTGTCGTTGATTTCCACACGTTGCGAACGATAAACTTGTTGAACTTCATGAAGAAGGTAATCTTGCACAGCGACTTCGCCACTGACTCGCAAGATATCATGCGGTACAAGCGGGCCTTGAATTAGAGCTTGACCAGCCTTGACGATATCACCGGTGTGAACCATGAATCGCTTGCCTGGTGGCACCAAGTGTTCGACTTCGTTACCGCTGTCGCTGCGAACGATAATCGATCTCTTACCACGCTTCTTATCTCGCGAGATCTCGACCACGCCGTCCAGTTCAGCCATGACGGCTGGCTCCTTAGGTTTGCGAGCTTCGAAGATCTCTGTGATTCGTGGAAGACCACCGGTGATGTCAGCGACACCGGATGCTTCTCGTGGCATTTCAGCCAGTTCGGTACCCGCGGTAATCATCCGGCCCTCAGGAATCGTAACAACCGCCTTCTCTGGCAAGAAGTAAACATCAAGTGGCTTACCATCGTTGTCTTCAACCACGATTTGCGGATGCAAGTTACCACGGTGATCCACGATGACTCGACGAATGTTACCGCTTGGATCTTTCTCCAAACGCATGGTTTCGCCTTCGATGACGTCGTCATAGCGAACTTTACCGCTCACTTCTGCGAGAATTGGGATCTTGTGTGGGTTCCATTCGCAGATGACTTGTCCCTTGGTGACTTCGCCACCTTCTTTAACGCTCAGCTTGGCTCCGGTTGGGACGTCATATTGTTCTAGCTCTCGACCCTTTGGATCCAGAATTGCAATCTGACTGTTTCGAGTCAGAACGATATTTACGCCTTCATCGTTCGTAACGAATCGCATACGAACCAAACTCACGATACCGGCCTTCTTGGCCTTGATATCGGACTCTTCAACGCCCGTGTTCGCGACACCACCGATGTGGAACGTACGCATGGTTAGCTGAGTACCAGGCTCACCGATACTTTGTGCAGCGATAATACCAACCGCCATACCTTCTTCGACAAGTGCTCCCGTGCTCATGTCCATGCCGTAGCACATGCGGCAAACGCCAAGCGGTGCGTCGCAGGTCATCGGCGATCGAACTTGAATCTTCTCCAAGCCCATTTCTTCGATCTTGCGAGCGATGTCGCGAGTGATCATTTCGTTTTCCTTGACGACTGATTCGGTAGTCATCAGGTTAACGATGTTTTGGCGACTCACACGACCGATGATCGCGTCGGCCAAGCGGACTTCAACCTTCTCACCACGGAAGACAATCCCCTTGGTCACGCTTTGGGTTGTGCCGCAATCGTGCAAAGTGATTACCACGTTTTGCGCAACGTCAGCCAGCTTACGAGTCAAGTAGCCCGAGTCAGCCGTCTTCAATGCTGTATCGGCAAGACCCTTGCGAGCACCGTGCGTCGAGCTGAAGTACTCAAGTACCGATAGTCCTTCGCGGAAGTTTGCTTTAATGGGCGTGTCGATAATTTCACCGGTCGGCTTGGCCATCAGACCTCGCATACCTGCCAACTGACTAATCTGAGCGATACCCCCTCGAGCACCCGAGGAAGCCATCAAGAAGACCGGGTTCACATACCACGGACCACGGTGATCGTCGACTTCCATCGCCGACAACATGTCCTTGGTAATCAATTCCCGAGTGTTCGTCCAAGTATCGATTACTTGGTTGTAACGCTCTTGAGCAGTGATCAAACCCTTGTTGTAGTTCTTCTGATAGTTCATCACCTTTTTATCAGCTTCGGCAATGTGCTTGCCCTTCGAATCAGGTGTAACCAAGTCGTCTGCGCCGAAGGAGAGACCGCTACGAGTCGACTCACGGAAACCGAGTTGGTTCATATCATCGAGCAAGTTGATCGTTGCACGACGCCCAAGCTTCGAGTAGCAATCGCTAATGACCATCGCCAAGTCACCGCTCTTGAGGGTCATGTTGTAGAAGTCCATGCCGGTCGGAAGAATGGCATTGAACAAGATACGTCCATAGGTCGTGTTGATCACGGCACCTTCCTTCGCATCGTTCGCATCGGTCTTCAGTTTGCGACCCTTTGCAAGCCGGACTTTGATCTTAGCATGAAGATCGATGATCTTCTGTGCAAAGGCAAAATCGGCTTCCATTGTGCTGGAGAAAATCATGCCTTCTCCCTTGCAATCTGGCTTTTCGATGGTGATGTAATAGCAACCCATGACCGTGTCTTGGGAAGGGGACATAATTGGCTTGCCGTTGCTCGGTGCGAAAATGTTGTGCGTTGACATCATCAACGTGTGAGCTTCGACTTGAGCTTCGATCGA
>JANODQ010000430.1:0-4077 GCA_031412775.1 Pirellulaceae bacterium
CCGTCGAGCCTGGGATTTACTTGCCTGGTCAAGGTGGCGTCCGAATTGAAGATGATGTACTGGTTACACGAGATGGTTGCCGACTACTCAGCAGCCTTCCGCGTGATTTGGAATCGAATCGACTGAATTTGACTTAGAGACTTTGGCCAGCAGCCATTGCTATCGAGAGACAAACAAAATTGACTGGCACGCCGCCCGTCCCAAAAACAATAAAGCTTGTCCCACAATTAAATAAGTAAATAAGCCACGAATTAATAAGCCACGAATTAATAAGAAAGGGTATCCCACGAGGATGGCCGAACCAATCAAGAAAACGGAAGAAGTGTTTGACGTAGATCGAATTCGTAAGCTAATCGAGCTTATGAAAGAACACGACTTGGCGGAAATCGACCTCCGTCAATCGGCTCAGCGAATTCGACTTTGTCGCGGCGGGCAGGTTGCTCCGGCCGGTGCCCCTATGGCTCAGCCGATGTATGCTCCCGCACCTGTTTTCTCGCAACAAGCACCCGCAGCACCTTCGGCACCGGCCGTTGAAGTAGATGGCCCGCATATCGTGCTGATCAAATCACCGATGGTCGGCACCTTCTATTCGCGCGCCAATCCAAACGCGAAGAATTTTGTCGAAGCAGGTTCCGATGTCGCCCCCGATTCGGTTGTCTGCATCATCGAAGCGATGAAAGTTTTCAACGAAATTCCCGCCGAGATTCGTGGCAAGATTGTATCCGTCCTTGTCAAAAACGAAGAAACCGTCGATTTTGGCAAACCTCTCTTCAAAGTAGATACCCGCGGCTAACGCATGTTCGAACGAATCCTTATCGCAAACCGAGGCGAAATCGCGCTTCGAGTCATCCGTGCATGTAAAGAGTTAGGCATCGGAACCGTGGCCGTCTTCAGTGAAGCCGATCGTGGTGCCCAGTACCTAGAACTTGCGGATCAGGCTTTTTGTATTGGCACGGCCAAAAGTGCTGATAGCTATCTGAAAATCGATCAAATCATTGCCGCCGCAGAAGCCGGTAACGTTGATGCGATTCATCCAGGCTATGGCTTTCTGGCTGAGAACTCGCACTTCAATGAAGTTTGTCGCTCGTGCGATTTTGAATTCATAGGTCCTTCGCCTGATGCAATGGAAAAACTGGGAGATAAAGCACAAGCCCGTTCCATGGCGATCGCGGCCAATGTTCCAGTCGTTCCAGGAAGTCCCGGGCTGATTGAATCCCATGAGGCTGCCGTCGAAGCGGCGAAAAAGATCGGCTACCCGGTTTTAATCAAAGCAACCGCTGGCGGTGGTGGTAAAGGGATGCGAGTTGCCATGGACGAAGCGTCTTTGCAAACGTCTCTCTCGCAAGCTCAAACCGAAGCCAAGGCAGCCTTCGGAAACGGTGGCGTCTACCTTGAAAGATTCATCGATCGTCCGCGTCACGTCGAAGTTCAAATCATGGCCGACAAGCATGGAAACGTGGTCCACTTAGGAGAACGTGATTGCTCGGTACAACGTCGACACCAAAAGCTTGTCGAAGAAAGCCCATCACCACGACTCCCCAGAAAGACGCGCGACGCCATGTGCGAAGCGGCCGTACGACTCGTGAAGTCCGCGAACTACTTCAACGCAGCCACCGTCGAATTCATCGTCGACCAACACGATGATTTCTATTTCATCGAAGTCAACGCTCGAATCCAAGTCGAACATCCTGTGACTGAGATGGTCACTGGGATCGATCTGATAAAGACGCAAATTTTGGTGGCTGCTGGCGAGGTTTTGCCATTCAAGCAGTCGGACATCAAGCCCCGCGGTGCGTCGATCGAATGTCGTATTAACGCCGAAGATCCTGACAAGAATTTTCAGCCTTGCCCTGGCAAGATTCAAGCCATGTACGTTCCCGGTGGCATGGGAGTGCGATTCGATTCGCACGCACACACCGGCTACACGGTTCCGCCTCATTACGATTCGATGATTGGCAAGCTGATTGTCTATCGCCCAACACGCAAAGAGGCGATTGCAACCATGCGACGATGTTTGGCCGAATTGCGAGTCACAGGCATCAAGACAACGGCTGGCTTTCAAAGTGAAGTTCTTGCCCAACCCGAATTCGCAGACGGCACCGTCGATACCAAATGGGTCGAACGCGAGTTCCTGCCACGTCGAAGCAAGTAAGCGGAAACCGACAAACAGCCCGTTCGAATCCACACGATAACAACGCGAAGAAATGGATTCGCGTTTCAAAACGATTGGGACTTTATCAATGGCAAGATGTGATCAAGGCTATCTGTGCCGCGTCTGCAACGCCGAAGTAGAAGATATCGTCGATAGCGAACTCTATCTACGTTTTATTATCGGTGAGATCGACCCAGAAACGCTCCACACCTCTCGCGAATGCCATCTTCGGTGCAACGCGTTGCTCTCGCAATTTATCTCCGACTCGCGGTTTGAGCCACGAACAATTGTCGATGGAGATTTCTCGATGCATTCTCTCGATTCAGAGTTTGTGCGGGTTAGATCCGACTTAATTAATCGAGGTTACGCAAGGCTTTGGGAGATCATGCAAGATGAAGTCGGCATGGCTGTGATCGATTACCCTCTCGAAGAAGTTCAATCGAAATGGAAATAGCGGCGGCCATAGTTTGCGCTCTGAGCCGCTTACGCTAGCCGCGTTGTTGGATGTTCCTGTGCAAGCAAATGGTAGTCTCTTGAACTCGGCTAGCGCCTGAGGCTCAATACAATTTATGTCACGTTTAGCTCTAGTGCCCGCCGCCGTGCCCACCGCCGTGGCTGTCTGCTTTCTCGGCACCGCCATGGCCTCCACCGTGACTGTCGTCACCATGTGCCGCAGCGCCGTGCGAATCTGCTTCATGAGCGGCTTTCCTAGCCTCGTCGCTTGCTTGTCGAGTGATCACCATACGTTTGCGCGGCGATGCCGGTGTCGCCGGAGCACTGAACGCAAATGATTTGGTGTCTCGTGCAGGTTGGAAATCGGTGATGACAATATCGACTGCCGCAGTTTCGCCAACTGTCTGAACGAGTGTGTCTAACAACTGGCTTTTCAGTACCATCAAGAACGGATCCATCAAGAGCAGCGGATCGGCTTGCCTACAGTACTCTTCTAGCGATTGTCTTACTTGAAAATGATTGATTTCAATAAGCTGTCGGCTTTGCAGTCGATGATCGACTGGCACAAGGGCGTGGAGTCGCATTCCTGCGGTTTCGTTACGCTGCGTGTCCAGGATGAAATAGCTCCCGAGATCCACTTCGCACGACTCGGCTGATTTCACTTGATTGGCTTGGATTCGAATGCCTGCGACAATCGACGCATGTAGCCCAATCAAGACCAATACAAGCAGACCGATCCAGTAGCGTCTTAGTGTTTCGATCATGACGGATGCAACGATTACGAGGATAAAAAACGGTTAGAGAAGTCGACATGGGATTTCAGATCGGTCAAGCTTAGGTCAAACTAGGGGCGCAACAAGTAAGTTTTCAGGAATCATTGGCTAAAGCGGCCTGGCTCAGATTTTTTATGATCGATTTCATCCTCGAAAGTCCATGGGTTACTTTAGGTTTGGGAATCGCCCTCGCAATCGGATTGACGATCGCCGGTTTGCAAACTGGTCGCAAGGAGCTCTTTTGGGGAGCCGTTGCGATAGGGCTGTTGGGCTGCGTGCTCAGTTATCTTGGGAGCGTCGTGGTCACCGAGCGAGAGAGCGTGATCGCTACGTTGTCCAAGACGGCAGATGCGATCGAGCGAAATGATCACCCAACCGTTTTCGAGGCAATCTATCCAAATCCAACCTCAATAGTGATGTCCTCAAAGCAGAGCTTGCCAAGCTTAGAGATCGAGAAATTCCGAATCACGAAATTTTTTGAGATCCAGTTCTCGGGGGCACCCAACTCGCGCCGCGCGAAGGTCGCCCTCAATGTCGTGCTCAAAGGGCATTACCGTGATTTTCAACTGAACCTTCCGCGTTATTTGGAGATCGTTCTATACTGCGTCGACGGGAAATGGTTGGTCTATGACTACACGGAAGCCGATCCCATGCAGGGATTTAAAGAGAGATTGATAATGGACGGAAGTTGGTAACCCG
>JANODQ010000431.1:0-4949 GCA_031412775.1 Pirellulaceae bacterium
CCTGTGATAACGCCTTGGCTGCTGATCGGTTGGTTGAGATTCGGTGCCGAAAGAACTCGTCCATCCATCACGATCGCCATCCGGCGCTTAATTCCGTTCTCTGGGCGATTCATATAGGTGAGGCTCTGAAGTTTCGTCGCACCAGAAGACTTCATTTCAAAGCCAACTTCGGGAGTTCCGTCTTTGCCCATGTTACGGCGTACCACTGCCAAGTCGTCTCCGGTAACTAAGTCAAACGCAATGCCTCGGCGCTCGAGAGCCAGGAGAATGTCTACATCTTGAATTCCTCGGGCAAGTAACGCCTTTTCAAACGCGAGCGGATTGTTTGGGTTGAAAGCCAAATCTTCGATCAGCTTGCCCGTCTTGGCCTCTCGAATAATGTCGCCGTCGATCGGGGTTTTGAAGGCGAAAATCCCGTCACGAGCTTTCTCGTCTCGGCCGACCGCTTGCCAAAGACCAACTACCTTAGTTCCCTCCGAGTCCCGAACTTCGCGAGTCAGTCTTTCGGTTTCGTTTTCGCTAGTGGCTTGTTTGCGTGCGAGTTGGATAATGTCTTGGTGGTCACTGCGATTGGCAACGATTCGAAACTGCAAAATGCCAGCGTTTTGGATAACTCGCTTCAGTTCTTCCACTTCCTGTGGATTCACTGCTGGAACGACGATTTCGATTTGATCGCTACCACTGGGGCGGATCAAGATTTCTTTGGTTCCAGATGGATTAAGTCGCTGCGTTAGCTTGGGAATCAAGTCGCTAGCGGTCACGCGATTGGCTGCCATACCAGTCGTTGCAGCTCTATCCAGTTCATAGACCAAGTTTGTTCCACCAAGAATGTCTGGGCCATAACGGATTGGAAGCATTCCCAGAACTACCGCACTTCCAAAAATCGACGCCAAAACAACGGCGAAGGAGGAAGCATGAGCCGGCATACGCAAGGTTTTCGCAAAAAACCTACCCAATACAAAGGGGAGGACGAAAACGACCAGCAGAACTCCAGCGACTTTTAAGCCTTCCAGCCAAGTTGGATTGCTAGCATCAGGAGCGAGAGGAGCGGGGGCGGACGCAGTTTGAGCTAGCATCCAGGCGTTGAGAGAACCGTACATTCGTTTTACTAATTCTGAAGTATTGACAATAAGTCGCTTAAAAACGGGCACTTGCGACGGATTTAAGAGAATCGGAGAGTTTACGTTTGGGCTTCTGTGGTCACAAGTCCACTATCGTGTTACGCCACAGTTTGCCACCGGGTTTTATCCGACACTTCTGCCAACCTGGAGACTTGTATCTTTCAGATCCGACACAAGAAACCAAGCAAAACGTCGCGACCGCAGGATGGGCCCGTAGCAAGGATCCGTAGGAACGGGCCATTGCCCCGTCCTATCCTTTGGCTGTCGTTTATATGAGTGCAAGTCTGCGGAGAGACTTGGATAAGTGCGTACTCAGTGATTAAACAAAAATTCTTTGCTGTTCAAAATCGCCCAGAGGAGATCTTCGTAGCCGAGGCGGCGGTTTTCTTGAAGTTCCAGGTAGTCCAAGGCAGCTTTTCTTTGCGTTTGGGATGGGCGGCGGGCAAAGGCTCTTAGGAAAATATCGTCGATCTTGACCCCGTCGGGCCTAGGATCTCGGGCAAGCTGTGCGGGCAGGGCTTCCTCGGCGTGTAGTTTGGATTGGATTTCTTTCGAGTTTGCCAAATGAAGGCTTTGAGCCAACGTCGATTCGCCCGTTCGCTCGCACTCACAAGCGGTCGAGCCATCTGGCCTGCCGAAAGCGGTCAGAAAATAGGAGTTGAATCCCGAGTCCGGGAGCTCGATCGCGCGACGATCTTCAGGAATCGTTCCGAAGTCGGTTTTGGTCCCACAGACCTGATCCAGAGCATCGACTAAGGTTTCAGCCGAAAGCCGACGCGGATAAAACCGGGAATACGATTGTCGGTCGTTCAAGCTTTCCGAGGGCGACTGGCTGGAAAGCTGGTAGGTGTTCGAACGACAGATCGATCGGAGCAGTTCCTTGCAGTCGTATTCAGATTCGATAAAGATCCGAGCCAGAGCGTCCAGCAATTCAGGATTAGTCGGTGGATTAGTCAGCCGCATATCGTCTTCGGGTTCAACGATTCCGCGACCCATCAGATGTTTCCAGTAGCGATTAACAAGTGCCTTTGCGAAGTACGGATTATCGCGATCGGTCATCCAAGCTGCTAACTCGAATCGAGCATCTTCCGAATCCCCCGCAGCGTCTCGATACTCGCCCAATCCGGACGGTTGCATTGGGACTTGTGTCTTGGGGTGCGGCATTGTCGCCGGAGTTGACGCAGTATAAATCGCAAGATCTTCGAGACCGCTTTGAGGTTTGCTTTGCACGTTGACGAAAAAAGCAGCCATCTTCGCGTAATCGACTTGGCTCCACTTTTCGTAAGGATGATGATGACAGCGGGCACATTGAATACGCTGACCTAAGAAAAGCTGCGAAGCATCTTCGACTCGCGAGTGAATGTCCTTGACATTCAGGTACCAAGCCACCGGCGGAAACTCGGAAACAGATCCCGAGGCGGTCACAATATCGGTAACGAATTCGTCATAGGGGCGATTCGTCGCTATCTGCTCTTTCAACCACCGATAGAATGTAAAAGTTCGAGTTTGATCGCTATCTTGGTCTCGTTGGTTTCGAAGAATCCACATCCACTTATTCGCAAAAAACGCCGCGTGATCGTCGCTATCTAAAAGCCGATCAATTGCAGCATCTCGCTTCTTAGGTGCATCGTTTTGTTCGAAGTCATGCAACTCTTGAATCGTTGGCAATCGACCGATCAGATCCAAACTTACGCGACGCAAGAAAGTGATATCGTCACATAATTCGCTGGTAGGAATGTTTAGTTGTCGAAGCTGATCGAAGACAGCCACATCGATCGAGTTTTTTGGGGTCATTGACGTCTGATAATCGCCTGCCATGGGAATGGTCGCACGGAAGGTTGCTAAGCGACCTTGATACCGTCCCATGATTGCAACTTGACCAGCCAGTTTTCCAATCGTTACTTTTCCATAAGCATCGACTTGGGCCATCTGCGGATCGTTCGTGTCAAATTGTGTGATCCGAGTTACGTCGGTCAACTGCCCATCAGATGAACGAGCCCATACCGACAGTTGTTGCGTTGCACCAAGTTCCATAGTTCGAGTGCTCGGCGAGATCGTAATCGCTATCGATTGCTTGTTGGGATCGTCCCCATATTTTGCGCCTTGCGTCATCCATCGGCTGATTAAGCGGTACTCCATGGAGTCGCGGTCAAGTCGCTGGCCGCCCCCGTGCGGTATCTCGTTGGTGCTCTTTTGCAAAAGCAAACTATCTTCAGGGCGGGTCATGTTGATTCGTCGACCGCGTGCTTCGCGAACCAAGTGCGTGAAGTCCTCGGTCGGCTCGAATCCCATCAGTGACAATCGGAAACCGTTTTGGCCCGAGGACTTGCCATGACAGCCTCCGCCATTGCAACCGTGCTTGCTGAAGATTGGGACAATTTGATTGGAAAAATCAACGGTTGGGTTTTTTTCCCACTGCTCCACGATGAATTCTTGGACAGCTTCATGACCGGCGTCATCGTGAGCAAAAACTCGAACCAATCCATTCGCAAGAGGGACAACGTAGCCATCGCGGTCGATTTGCACGATGCCCACTGGATCATACCGAAAGCCAACTAGTTGCGTTACGTCGCGCCACCGACCGTTGGGGGTGTATTGGCTAACAAGAGCCTGCCAACGTGCGTCGCTACCACGAAGAACGACAAGGCTCGATTCTTCGGAAGTCTCCCAACGTAACTTCGAATTCAGATTCGAATCAGACTTCGGCGCAACGGAATGTTCAGGAATAAAATCGACGATCGTATGTGCAGGAAAGTTTGCGGAAGCGAAGACGACTGACGCTTGTTGATCGCTGGTCTTATTGGGCTCTAGCTCGGCACCGTGAATACTCTTGGTCATCGATGAGAGAAGCGTTGTTACGACTGCGACATACGCAAACCAGATAAAAAACATGTGGCATAGGCTGCCAGCCTGTGAACGCAGCAACACAGGCTGGAAGCCTATGCCACTGGTTCGCTTACACTCATTTTCTAAGTTTTTTTCGTTCATACTTTGATTGCTAGTTCAAGTTCTTTTCGTAGTTTCGCGGTTACCCTCGCAACGGCTAGGAAATCAATTCTCGAATAGGATCACGATCGACCAAAAATTGCGGACGTCCTGTGGGATCCTGCAAGGCAGTATGTGCTGTCGAAATCCCCATGTTGTGATACAGCGTTGCGACCACCTCTTGCACGTTGACGGGACGCTCGACGACACATTCACCAAGCCGATTGGTTGCCCCGATGACTTGTCCGCCACGCGTTCCTCCGCCGGCCAAGAAGGCACTGTTCACTTGCGGCCAATGATCACGACCACCATCTTTGTTGATCTTGGGTGTTCTACCGAACTCACCCCAAACGACAATGCTCACATCGTCCAGCATGCCACGTTGCTCCAGGTCTTCGATCAAAGCGCTTAAGCATTGATCCAACTTGCCAGCATGGTCACGTACCATCGCTGTGTTATTCGTGTGGGCATCCCAGCGGCCGAAACTCAAACTCACAACCCGAACACCTGCCTCGATCAAACGTCTGGCAATTAATAAGTGATCGTTTCGAGTCGCAGTCCCGTCTAGCTGGTACTGATAGGGCTTTCCGTCACCATACTTGGCGACGATTTCAGGATCTTCGCGGCTTAGATCTAAGGCTTCGACAAGCTTGCTGCTAGTAAGTACGTCCAGTGCCCGCTGACTGAATGCATCCATCCCGGCCATTACACCCGAAGTATCAATATCGCGACGAAGCGTATCCAGGCTGACCAACAACTTTCGACGGTCTCGTAATCGCTCCAAAGGAAGCCCATGCAGCGTCATGTTTTCAAGAGCCGGGCCATCAGGTCGGAAGGCTGAAT
>JANODQ010000432.1:0-3868 GCA_031412775.1 Pirellulaceae bacterium
ACCGCCTCGCTAGACTCAGCCTCCGGACAGCAAGTAATGACTCTTCTGCGAGATGTCGCCGTCCAACCCAATCGAGCCGTGTTGGTAGTGACACACGACACAAGAATTCTCTCGTACGCCGACCGAATTGTAAAAATTGCCGACGGCCGGATTGCTCCAGACATGAATGTTCTAAAGGAATAATTGATGACACTTCGCTACTGGATTGGACTCATCTCGGTTGTGCTTGCAATTGCTGCAATTGGAGTATCGAGCTACACGATCAGAAATAACACACCAACAAATCTTTCAGCAAAACCGCTATTCCCGCCTCCGAGCTTACCTGGCAAAAAAATCTCTAAATTGGAAGACAGCGATTTCACAACTTTGCCATTGGAATCTTCTCAGTATTCTTCTCAGTATATAGGGGCTCTCGGCATTGTTGAACCGTCGACTGAACTGATCAAGATTGGTACCAACGTTGCTGGAATCGTTTCCCAAGTAAAAGTTCGACCGAACGATACGGTCGTTGTTGGTCAGACTTTGATTGTGGTCGATGATCGATCCGCTTTCGCAAGATTGCAGTCGGCAAAATCGAGTCTGTCAGTAGCAAAGGCAAGACTAGATGAACTCAGTTCCGAGATTCCTGTTTCAAAAGCTCAATTGGCAAGCAGTCGCTCGGCGTTGGATCAAATGGCTGCAAAACTTTCTTTGAGCAAGGACATTCTTCAGCGGCGTGAAAAACTCGCTCGCGAAAGTGCAATTTCCGAAGAAGAACTTTTCTCGGCTCGTGCAGAGGTCCAGATTTCCTTGGCACAGTTGGAGCAAGCGAAAGCACAACTTTCCGAACGTGAGTCGATGCTTACGCAGTTGGAAGGCTCGATCGATAATGGAGTCGCGTCCGACGGAATCAAACGACAGATCCAAGCAGCTCTTGTCGATGAAGCCATAACACTCGTCAATCAACGCGAAACCGAAGTTGCTTTACAGAGTATTGTTGCTCCAAGCAATGGAACAATCTTGCAGGTCAAGATTCGCCCCGGCGAATTCGCTTCGGCTGCCGCTTTGTCGGACCCACTGATCACAATGGGTAATATCGACGTGCTTCATGTTCGCGCAGAGATCGACGAAGAAGAAGTGCCGCGATTTCGTCGCGAAGCAAAAGCTTGGGCCTCGGCACGCGGCAAGCCTGACAATCGCTATCCACTCACGTTTATCCGTATCGAGCCACTACTGATACCAAAGCGATCATTGAACGGAAACGTTTCAGAAAGAATTGATACCCGTATACTTCAAATCGTCTATCAATTAAATAATACTGGTAAAGAAGTCTTCGCTGGGCAGCAAGTCGATGTGTTTATTGAAGACTCCCCATCAAACTAACCGAACGCATCCGATTCGCAAGTCGCGCAACCGGACAAGTATGCAAAACAAATGCGGGCTCACCATTGCTCGCTCGGTTGCTAGTTTTGCTTGCTTTAAAATGACTCTAATCACTATGGATACTAAGTTTTCAACTCGTTGAAAAAAACCGGCACAGTTCAAACCGGAAATTACGATCTCAGCTCTTTATTTATGCATCGGGTAACGACTTGAGGCGAACTTTACTTGTCGTTTTATTGTCCAATGATGTCTGCGATTTTTCCAGCTAGCGGGTTGATTGTCCCCTTGCCATCTGGATGCAAACGAGTGCTCAAAAAGATAAAGACTCGGTCCTTGATTGGATCGATCCAAAGCACAGTTCCGGTAAAACCACCGTGCCCAAAAGCTGATTCTGAAAGTTGTACACCGCGATTGGACGAGTAACCCGAACGGTGGTCCCAGCCGAGTGCCCGACTGTTCTTGGATGGTGTCGCTGGTGAAGACTCCTTCGCATCGGTTGCGGCGGTTGGTTTCGGCGATTGCGGAGACCGCATCGAATCAAAAACGGCTTCACTCAGAATACGGACTTGATTGCGCTCACCTTTTCCAAGAAGCATTTGCCCGTAGGTCACTAAGTCCGATGCCGTTGAAAACAATCCCGCATGGCCAGCTACCCCATTCATAAGAGCCGCTCGAGGATCGTGAACTTGTCCCTTTAGCCACACGCTGTCGCGCTTCTCAGTTGTTGCGGCAATCAATGTAAGATCCTCACTCGGATTGAACATCGTTCTTTTCATGTCAAGCGGCTTAAAAATGTTTTTCGTTGCAAACTTATCTAGAGTGAGTCCACTCAGTACTTCAACAAGCTTCCCAAGCACTATAAAGTTAACATCGGAGTATGCGAATTTTTCACCCGGTTTACTTAGCAAATTGAGCTCAAATATATTCTCCCAAGCTTTGTCGAGTCCTGATTGGTAGTCCTTAATCGCATTATCTGGGATCAAACCGCTCGTGTGCCGAAGTAACTGCTCGACCGTTACCTCTTCCTTACCCTTGATACCGAAGGCCGGTAGATAAGTCTTCACAGGTTCGTTGATCTTGAGAAGGCCTTGATCAACCAAGATCATGATCGAAGTTGCCGTCGCAACTGGCTTAGTAAGCGAGGCCAAATCAAAAACCGTGTCAAGCGTCATGGCTTCAGTGGTTGGCTCCACTTGACGATTCCCAAACGCCTCGGCGTAGAGCACATCATTCTTAGATGCGACAACAATGACCGCACCAGCCATCTCCCCTTCCGACAACGCATTTTGAATGAGACCTTTAATCGCATCAAATCGATCTGGCTCGCGATTAATCGGAGCAACTAATTCGATCTTTGGCGATTCGGCGTTGCTTGTAGCACAAGCCCATACAGTCGTAAGGAACACAAAAACGTAGGTTAAATGATTCATGAATTGTCAAAAAAAGTAGCCGTGAAAAACGTTGACTCTTGCCGCATCACAACATCATAGCAAAACGTAAGCTAGCTTTTTCGATATTCGAGACTGCTTTGCTTATTTCTCTTTCTTAAGTCACGTTTAACAATCAGGTTCGTCCGATGTAGAATCGGAAGCGTTCTGTTGTCGCTAGTCCGATAAGCGTGAGAAAGACAGACGCCGTGATTTCGAAGGTTGACCCAAATGTACCGTTGATTCAAAATCGAGAGAAAGTGTTGACCGTAATGACTGAGGCACCTGCCAATGATTGTTGTACCAAACGCGAATCGCAAACTAGTGATTCAAGTTTGGAGGTCACTAGCTAGCGAGTCGTGTTACGGTAGGCTTTTTCCTTGGGGTATCTACCTTTTAAGATCAAAGCGATCCTAGCGGCAAGCGAAAATGTGTGCCTCGGCAGCGGTGCTAACCTTCCGAAGTAGAAACGGTACAATAGTCGTTTGTTGGCGATTGAGCTTAGTTAAGATATTTTTTGGAGATTGTGAAGTGAAAAAGCTTATTGCACTTTGTTTGCTATCGGTGCTTTCGATTGCGTGGTCATCAAGTTTTTTATTGGCTCAGCGTGGCGGGTTAGAGCTTGAGCACACGAAGGATTCGCTTGAAAGAGTGAAGGAGTTGGTTGATCAGAAAAAGGCGGTTTTAGTCGATGTGCGTGAATTAGTCGAATGGGATGCGGGGCATGTCAAAGGTGCGGTCTTCTTACCGTGGAGAGAACTGCAAGACAAATTTGACGAGGCAAAACTTCGAGAGAAGTTACCGAAAGATGCGATTATCTACACTTACTGCGCAGTGGGATATCGATCATTGCGAGCTGGAAAAATTATCGCAAAGTACCAATATGAAGTTCGACCACTTAAACCAGGGTACGAAGAGTTGGTTCAAGCTGGTTTCGAAGGAGTCAAGAAGTAAGTATTGCAGATGCATACCGTACCTCGATTAACGCAAATCGTCGGTGCAATCACTTACCTTTTACAGAAGTCACTGACAAAACGACAGAATTGCTTTCTAGCGCTGGCGTCCCACATGCTCGCCTA
>JANODQ010000433.1:0-5994 GCA_031412775.1 Pirellulaceae bacterium
AGGATCTGTTGCTGGTGGCATGCGACGGGATCGACAAGCAGTTTGTTGCGGCGCTATCGCTCGCAGATGGTATTATCGCTTGGAAGAAAGACCGGCCACCGATGCGTGCGACCAATCCCGAGTTTCAAAAAGCTTATTGTACGCCTCTTCTGATTAATGTTGCCGGCAAAACCCAAGCGATTGTTCTTGGTGCCCAGTGGTTAATTGCTTACGAACCTATGACAGGCGAAGAGATTTGGCGAGCCGATTACGGAAACGGTTTTAGTAACACACCGATGCCCTTGTTTGTCTCTGGATTAGTTTTGTTTTCAACTGGATACACGTCCCCAGAATTGGTCGCGATCGATCCGACAGGAAGCGGCGATGTCACTGCAACGCACATTAAATGGCGACAAAAGAAGGGCGTCCCCACCAAGCCATCGCTAGTTTCCGATGGCACGATCGTTTACATGATCAGCGATAACGGAATCTTGTCAGCATGTTCTGTAAGCAACGGCGAAGTGCTATGGAAAAACCGTATCGGTGGTATGTTCTCTTCCTCGCCATTCCTTGCAGGAAGCCAAATCGTCATCGGTAGCCATGAGGGACAAGTCATCGTATTCGCGACTGGAAAGCAGTATCAAGAGATCTCAAAAACCGAACTGCACGAACAAATCATGGCAAGCCACATCCCGATCGCGGAAGACCTCATCGTCCGCACGAGAGAAGCGCTTTATCGCTATGACGCTCGTCCGTAAATCTTATGATATACGTTCAGCATTCAAACGCTCTTCGAAAAGCAATATACGTCTCGTCAATCGCTACCATCTACAAGGTTGGATTCAAGCTATTGCCACTCAATCGATAAATATCTTGAGTCTGACGCGTGATTGATCTTTCAGTTTCTTACACATCCATCGTCTTCTTAAAGCTTTCAGTGCTGTCATCCATCATGACTTTTGGTAAGGTTGGTGACGTGTCAGTCGCCGTGGTAGGTTTCGTTGGTTCTTTCAAGTTGGTCGCAGCATTGATCAAAAATTCAGCATTGATAATTGCATCGAGGTTTTTTCGAGCTTCTATACTACGATTCGTCTGAAGTAGTTATCGATCACTTCGCTGAGGTAGAGCGGCAACGGGCTTGGTGCCATGGGTCATCCAGGGCGATCAGATCCTGGCAGCCATCCTGTCGACAGCCCCGGCTTTTATCCAGCTAGACCCACTATCCGTATTATCGAAGTTGACCGACCAAGAAGATGAAGAGCGCGAATCCGTATCTGCCGGTAAGCTGTTTGATAAGTACGGGTCGGACGTACGATGGCGGACTTAAGGGTGAAGGTCGACGCGCGAGCCTATGCTGTCAGCATTCCAGGCCGAGCCTGGTCCGAGGGTGTTTCATCCCTCAATGCGAAGCTGTTTTCTAAATCATGTATGACCAATCGGTTGGTGGGCCGACCATCTTGTTTCGATTTGGACATTGGTCGCAGCGATTGTCACCGATTAAAGCATATGCCTTGCGCATTGCTTCCAGGGTGCTTGCCCAGATTTCGGCTCCTTCGCAAAACAGGTTTTCCGAACCGATGACACGGTTTAAACGAACGTTCTCGATGATCGTCAAAAGATCCGGTCGGATTCCTGAGAGCATCACTACGATATTCCGCTGTTGGAGTCGTTCTACGAAACCTTGTAAAATCTGCGTACATACGGCATCAGGATTCCGTATGCGTTTCACGCGAAAAATGATGACGCGAAGAGTATCCGGAAGGTCTGCTTCGATGAATTCTAATAGGCGTTCAAAGTCGGGCGAGCTTCCGAAGAAGAGCTCTCCCTCGAGATTATAGACTCTCAAAAGTGGGCATCGATAATCATTAGGCTGAACCTCGCGAATCACACGGCGACTGGTCACAGTTAGCTCGCTCATCGTGATCTTTGCCGCCCTTGGTACATAGAACGTAAAGGAGAGGAACACGCCGATCAAGATGCAGAATTCAATCGAGATCAACACCGCCGAGAGAGCGGTCGCGGTGAGAATTAGAGCGTCGAATCGCGTTGCTCGCCAATAATATTTTAAAGAACTCAGGTCGACCATTCTTGTGGCCGTCAGCAATAGCACTCCCGCGAGCGCCGCCCGCGGAATGTACTCGGCATAGGGGGCCAAAAACAATATGGTGAGAGCGACACCTATCGCGCTGAAGACGCCGGACCACTGCGTTGCAGCACCTGACGTGTGGTTGATATACGATCGAGTGAGTGAACCCGAACCAGGGAAGCAGCGAAAGAAACTTCCCGCCATGTTAGCAACACCTTCGCTCAGGCATTGCTGATTCATGTCGAGTTTCTGGCCCGTCTTGGCTGCAATGGATTTGGCCATCGCGATTGCTTCCAAGAGCCCAAGAAAGGCAATCGCTGCAGCACTGCTTGAAAGTTCGCGAGCGAGTTGAATGTCGATGGTGGGCATCTGGAAAGAAGGCAAAGCGCGCGGCACTTTGTCGACTAATTTCACACCCGATGTCTTGCTTGGATCTAAGATTGCCAAGATGATCGCAACGACAGCGATTGCCAGAAGTAATTCTGGGAGTCCCAGCTTCCATCGATTGTTGACAATTCGAAAACCAATAGCGATCACAATGGTTCCGAGTCCCACTGCAACGGTCGGCAGATGGATGCTACCTCCATCAGACATTGTCATCCAGAATCGGACCAGAAAATGATCTTCATGGTTACCACGCGATTTGAGACCGAGAACGTTCTTCGATTGATCCAAAATCAATAACACGGAGGCACCCAGGGTGAAGCCGACGATGACGGCTTGAGAAACGAAACGCGATAGATCACCAAACTTTAGCAGCGCGATAGCCGTCTGAATCATCCCAATAAGGAGGGCCATCAGGATCGCAGCCGAGACTCTCTGCGATTCCGGAACCACAGCAAGTGCACTGAGCATGGCAATCGATATCGCGTTTGTCGGACCGTTGATCAACTGCTTCGAAGAATCCAGCAGAGCTCCCACGGCAGTCATCACAATTGCAGTGAAAAGCCCCAGCTCAACGGGCATATCAAAGATCGTTGCGTAAGCCATCGCTTGTGGGACCGCCACAGCGGCGACCGTCAGACCCGCAAAAAGGTCTCGCTTCAAGTACGATAATCGGTAGTCCCGCAACGATTCGAAGGCCGGGACGTATTGAAATAAAAAAGACGGAACAGGATGAGGCATGCTAGGAATGTAAAACTCGGAGAATCTCTGAATCGCAAGGCGGAACGGTTCCTTCGCAGGCACGAAGGGTGACTTTCCATAAGAAAGATTTTCCGCAGTATAATGCACCTAGTCACTTTGGTACGATAGCGATCGCGACTTCCTCAAGCATAAAGTACAATGGATTCTTCGAAGAAAACAGCTCGAATCATGGCTGGCGTTCCAACGCTGAATGCCTCTCTCTACCATCGGATCCGCTTTTTAGTGGGTGACCCGGTTGCTTTGCTAGAGGTTCCAGATGCAAATGGAATTGTCGAGAGCAAGCTCATTCTGCGTGATATTGAGATCGAGCGAGCGAAACTCAAGGCGGATGCTCAGGCGTTTTATTCACCTAAAGATTTCGCCCCGGCAGACGGACTTTCAGGCGATCGCGAAATTGCGACCGCCCAAGCAGCAGCGGAATGCTTGCGACGTTCTGGAGTCACCTTCGTCATCACCGATCGCAGTTTGCCGATGATTTTTGTCGAAATGCTGCGACGACAGAAAATCGAAATCGCTTGCGATCAGGACTGGGGAATCCTAGATCGTCGACAAAAAGATGAACGCGAAATCGAAGCAATCGAAAGAGCACAGGAAGTTACCGAGATCGTTATGCGACGGGCCTGTGAGATGATCGGTAACGCGGAGGTTGTCTCGGAAGGCTCAAGTCCTGGGAGCGAAGCATTGCAAGCCGCTGTACCCGGACAACTCGTTTCGAACGGCATGTTGCTAACAAGTCAGCTCGCTCGAACCAAGATCGATCAATGGCTACTCGAGTTCGGATTCTCAAATCCTGATTCGATTGTCGCATGTGGTCCGCAAGGAGGCGATTGCCACGAGCACGGTTCGGGCCCGCTTGTAACTGGGCAACCGATCATCGTTGATATTTTTCCTCGTGACAAATCGACACTCTATAACGGAGACTGCACACGAACAGTTGTGCATGGGCATATACCGCCAAAGCTGGAACAAATGCACGCAGCCGTCATAGCCGCGAAGGCTGCCGCCACTGAAGCTATCCGGCCGGGAATCACCGGTCACGCCGTTCACGAAGTAACCGCATCCGTTATGAAGCAACATGGATTTGAAATGCGATTACCGATCGATAGCGACCCGGGCGATTTCACCGCAATGACTCACGGTACTGGACACGGCTTAGGATTAGAAGTCCATGAAGCGCCATTGCTGGCTGAAAACGGTGTTGCGATCGTGGAAGGAGACGTGCTTACAATTGAACCGGGATTGTATTGCAAATCTCTGGGCGGCGTACGTGTAGAAGATATGGTCGTAGTCACGGCTGATGGTTGTCGTAACTTGAATCGATTACCTCAAGGGTTGACTTGGCGAGTCGATTGAAATGTTCAATCCATGAAAACTTTGTCTATTGTCATTCGTTACCTTCTCATCCAACTAGTTCGCTTCTATCAACGTGGCATAAGCCCGCTGCTTGGTGCACGATGTAAATATCACCCGTCGTGTTCGAACTACTTCATCGGTGCTGTTGAAAAGCATGGGGTCATCTTAGGAACGATTCGCGGTGTCTGGCGAATACTGAGATGCAATCCGTGGAGCAAAGGCGGAGTTGATTTGCCGTGAGCCACCGAACTCAAGAATCACATACTTTAGTAATCGAAGTATTCGCGTCCATTCGCGCTATCCGCGGTCAAAGATGCTTTAATGCAGACTGGCCCGCGAATTGCGCGGATTCACGCTGATAGAATGCAGCGAAATTAAACAGGACGTCGCAGTTTGATCCTGAGCACGAAGTCTTGTTTGTCGTTGAGTGGAGGTTACTGCGTCTCGAAGAGTCACAATAACTTGGAAGCAACTAAGAATGAAGTTTCTCAACAAAGGCTAATTACTTCTGCAGAATCAAGTAGGTTCCGCTTTTGCCAGCTACTGCGATATCTACTTTTCCGTCACCGTTGATATCAGAAGTTGCAATTTGCAAGCCCACACCAACGTGCCCTTGTTCGATGACCGATTTGTCAAAGGTCTTCGTCGTGGCGTTGTAGCGATAGGAGTTCATCTCGGGCATTTCTTTTCCACCCGGATCTCCACCGTTGTGAGCGTAGTAACGCTTGCCGGTAATCAAATCGAGCTTGCCATCTAGATCGATATCTGCAAGCGCAAGAGCGTGTGGTTGCGAAAAATTCTTATCGATCAGTTGTTTATCAAACTGGATTGTTGGTGCGATGGTTTCACCAGCGGCTAGCTTTTCGGCTGCTTTCTGACGCCACCAATACAAACCGTAATCGTGTCCCATACCATATAGCATATCGTTCAAACCGTCGCCGTCGACATCATGAACCAACATCGGGATACTCGCATGAATATCCCAATCGGGGTGATACTTCCAAGCAGTTGTCCAAGGCGATTCGATTGGTTGCTCGAACCAACCACCACCAGTTAGAATATCGATTTTCCCATCGCCATTTAAGTCACCAGCACCTAAACCGTGCTTGTTCCCGGTTTCACTAATCTTAGTTGCGATAATTTCCACAACCGGTTTTCCCGCCTTCGGGGAATCGACTTTTGCGAATCGATATACCATCAATGGATTCTTGGGACTCCAACTATTAACGATCCACTCCGGTAGTCCATCACCGTCAAGATCTTGAAGCAATTGGGCTTCGTTCTGGCTAAGTTTTGTATCGATCAACAGATGGCGTTTCCAAGTTTGACCAAGTCGAAGCGGCTCATCACTGGGATTCTCAAACCAAGCTACTTCGGTCCCTATAAAATCCCCTGCCACCACGTCAAGTCGTCCATCACCGTTGATATCG
>JANODQ010000434.1:0-1540 GCA_031412775.1 Pirellulaceae bacterium
CCATCTTTTATACGAACCCGTCCAAGACAAAGCTCGTAACGAGACCAGTTGAACAATCCCACCAAAAAAGATGGGCAAACTAGTCACCAGACCAGAAACCACCTCGCCAAGCCCAATCGCTAGAGCAAAAGCCGGCAAAAACGATTCGCCCAGTCCTAGCGTCAGCCCAAAAAAGCCACCATCAAGCATGCTTGCCCGCAAATTGGGGCGTAGCCATACAAGGGCACTAAAAGAGGGTTCTTGAGTATCAGACTCCCCGAACACCGGCAGTGGAGAGCCACCATTTACCGTCGAAAGCGACCCAATGACGCCCGGGTGCAGGTGTACCTTAATGACGCCCTCGAGTTGCGACTCGTCGGCTACGGGCGGATTTAAAAGTGGCGAAGCGATTGGCATCTTGAAAGTGAGGTCGAATGGGGCATCGCCAGTCGCGAAAAAGAGCTGATATCTATTGAGACTCACTATATCGAAAATTGTTCAGGCCCCGCAATGAGAATTTCAACAGTACGTACCTTCTGCCGGAAGGTTCGCGGAGTCGAAAAGAGACCAAGTGCAAAGTGCCATCACAACGCATCACCGGCAGGCGCTCCAACGAACCGCTCGGCAGGCGGTACGCACCTGAATCAATCTGCTTCACTGCGATTTTGCGTAGGCTTGAATATCGCGTCGGTAGGTTGCAAGTCGTTTCTGAAGGCGATCTTTTGCTGCTGGAAGATCAACCGACTCGGCGGGAGAAAGCCGGCTGAAGAAGTAGAACTTGACCTTCGGTTCGGTTCCCGAGGGTCGAACAGCAACATAGTTCCCTGGCTCGGTAAGGTCCAACACGATCATGTCGGTCTTCGGTGCATCTATTTGTTCGACTAGGCCATCTTTATCACCGCCGATTATTTTGCGGGAAAGATCTTTGTAATCTCGGATCGCAGCAATGTTCAATCCACCGACAGTTTTGGGTGGTGTGGTTCGAAAGGCTTGCATGAGGCGTTTCATGTTGATCATCCCCTCGCTCCCTTCCATTTGAACATTCAGAAGGTCTTCCATGTGATAACCATGAGTCAGGAATAGCTGGTCCAAGTACTGGTGGAGCGAAATCCCCTTGCTCTTACAATCAGCCGCGAGCTGGGCCATGAGCAAACAAGCAACCGCTCCATCTTTATCTCGAGCATAGGTCCCGATCGTGTAGCCATGTGACTCTTCAGTCCCAAACGCAAAGTACTCCGGGCCGACCGCATCGGTCAAGCCTGCGATCCATTTGAAACCAACGTGAATATTTCCTTCGCATCGGATTCCATGGTGCTCAGCCACCAGTCGAGTCAGGTCGGTCGTGACGAGTGTCTTGATGATGTAATGCTTCGGAGTAAGCGTTCCCGCCTCTGCCATCTTGCTAAGAACATAGTCGGCAAGGATAGCACCCAATTGGTTTCCATTGAGAGTTGCCCAAGGACCGTTCAGATCATTCGTCAACGGGGCCGCGCATCCTAGCCGATCGCAATCGGGATCTGTTGCGATCACGATATCGGCTTTGATGAGTTTCGCGTTTTCA
>JANODQ010000435.1:0-2753 GCA_031412775.1 Pirellulaceae bacterium
AAGCCGCTTCCGATATCCAGTACGACTTTACCAGCCAAATCGAGAGGCGCAATGTCCTGCTGATATCGGCCAAGCGTGGTTCGATATTGTTCGTCGAAATATGCTTGCTGATCGCGGGCTGTCGATATTGGGACTCCCCTTTTTAAACGGCGAGCCAGCAACGTAAGTGGATAGCAAACATGGAAAGGAAAATTGAGACTAAGCGACATGTTTTCTATTACTTCACGCAGCTAATTTCAGGACCGATTTACAAAAACAAAAGTCGACTCTGGTATATTTAGGCAAATAAGTGCAATTTGCATTAGTCCAAGAATTATATACAGTCGACGTGATTGGTCTTGCCAAAAAGACGGTCATCCGATACCCCATGAATCAGCGAAAAAAATTCAGTTGCGGTCAGTTATGTGGCCCAAGCTCAGGTTCAATCTTCGACTCTTCAGCCGCGATGCGTGAGGATCAATTCGCCGTCCAGTAAAGGCTTTTATGGAAATGACTAACCCGGTTCTGATAGTCAAGGGTAAAGCTGGGTTGGGGAATCGATTCCTCTCAGTCTTGGGCTGTATTCAATACTGCATGGTGAGCAACCGTCGGCTTTGCATCGATTGGTCCGATGGAACCTACGCGGCGAAGGGCGAGAACGCATTTGAACTCGCATTCCGGTGTAATTTTCCGCAGGTAGCCCTAACGGAGGTCGTCGATGATCTCGATGTTTACCCCTCGATTTGGAAAAATAATCTTCGTCGAAGCGTGACGGACATGATCGATGAATACGACCCAAAATTCTGGGACGACGAAATGGCGGTGTTCGATCGCTACTCAATCCGGTTCCGGCAGGCAGTCCCCCGCAATAAGGTTGTTGTTCGTTGGTCGTATCACGATGATGTCAATGAATTATTCCCTCGGCTAGGGATGCGTATATTTAGTGAGAGGGGACGCTTTCAACTTCTTCGGAGTATTACCCAAGAGCACATTCGAATCCACGATTCGTTGTTGCGCGATCTGGAAGCCCATTCTGCCAGGCTGCTAACTGACGAAACGATTGGAATTCATATTCGTCACACCGACAATAAGAGTCCTCTCCCCGTTCTGTTGGCGCGACTTGATCAACTAGCTGGACGGCGAATCTCAGCCAAAATTTTCTTGGCGACCGACAATGCTAAAATTGAAGCGATGCTTAAGCAAATGTATCCTGGGCGCGTCTTGACAACGGGCAAATCGATGCCAGCCGATGGCAGCCCGCTTCACCATCAACGACTGGGCTTTGAAACATTGCGTCACGCCATGTTAGACATGTACCTTCTCAGCAACTGCGACTTCCTTATCTACAGCTCCAGATCTACGTTCGGATACTGCGCCGCTTTAATGAGCCAAGCACCCGCCGACAACTTATTTGACTGCTTGAAGTCCTGGCATCGTGTCAAGCGGGCCGTGCGTAGCATCCAATGCAATCTTTGGAGATAGTTACCGATATTATAAAAAGTAACGGTTTTCTTGCTTGCCGCGAAATTTGGATCTTAAGGAGACTGAGCGTCAAGTACAAAAGCTCGCACGAAGGTTTGGGAGGGAACTTTGCCCTGCAGATTTCCACGACATCCCGGACAAACATGCGGCTGTAACCATCGCGGAGTTTTGATCCATGGCGGACCATTCCCAAGTGATTTTAGAAGCCGCCCCAAGCAATAAATCCGCACACGAATGGTACATATTTTCCATTTCGTAGGTTATAAGCCAAACATTAAATCGTTGACGTGGGCTTCTTGATTCGAACGGTCGCTTCAATTGCGTTTTCTTGGTATTTTGCATAACAGTCATGTTCAAATTCGTTCATTGAGTTTGGACCACGGCCCCGATGCACAAACATCGCGGGGCCACTTTTCGTATTGGTTAGTTCGTTCGATCACACTTCCGGAGCCGTGAGATACTTTCGCCAACGTTAGTGATGGCGTCGGCATGTCATTGGTCTTTATTCCGATGACGCTTCAGTGCGTACCAGTCGCGAGAGTTGCATTTGAGCAGCGACGATGGCCGTGTAGCTCGCATCCAAGATTGCTTTATTCTTTAGTGGCTCCGATCCCGAGGATTGCTTCGCGGATCTCTTCAAGCGACTCCAACGCGGTTTCTGTGGCTTGTAGGAGGTTGCAATTAGCCCACTGCCTTAACTGCTTCAATGAGCTTTTGACGGTCGGACTCGGCATAGATCAAAGTCGTGGTCGGATTCGCGTGTCCGAGCATCAAGCTTGCGACTTCCAAACCGAATTCCTTGCGGACGTCCGTTCCAGTCGTGTGCCTGATTTGATTTGGAGACCACGGCGCGATCTTGGCCTTCAAGCTAGCTCGCCGAATTGCCTTACCATAGGTTGCAGTGGTGTAGTAGTCTTTGATGGTTCGAGTGGCCTTTGGCACCTGGTTACTCTTGCCTTCGCAATTTCCTTGGCCTAATGGGGTCACTCTCGGTCGCCGTTGCTTGCCAGCTGCTGGGACACCGAAGGTAGATGAATAATCGGTCGCCAAATACTCGGCAACCAGCCGTTGATACTTCTTTTTCGATTCCGGAGAGCCTTAGGGACCTAAGAGATAATCCTTACCCGCGATTGTGACTCGAGCGCTGCCCGAAGAGTGTTTCCTGTAACTTGGTAGACGCATTCAGATTGCTCCTTTTCTTAACAAACCGGGAAAGTTCTAGATTTGATGTTTGAAAACAGTGTGCACTGAAGACGATCTTCAGGTTACGTTTAATCAACGAATCACCTGAC
>JANODQ010000436.1:0-15999 GCA_031412775.1 Pirellulaceae bacterium
CACTCCGAAGGCAAACCATCGCGTCCAGCGCGACCGATTTCTTGATAGTACGACTCTAACGAGTTTGGTATGTCAGCATGGATAACAAGGCGAATATTAGACTTGTCGACTCCCATGCCGAAGGCGTTCGTCGCGAGCACGAGTGGCGACCTTCCTGCCATGAAGTCATCCTGGATTTGCTTCCGATAATGCCGCGATAAATCTCCGTGATAAACCACATGACGGATTCTTTCCTTGCGAAGAATTTCGCTAAACGCTTCGAGGGTACGAATCAATGTAAAGTAGATGATCGCACTTCCCTGCGGCGGATCAGCAGTTATCGAAGGTGATATCCATTTTGTGAGCGAAGTCTTGATGCGTTCGACTTTCTCATCAGCGCCCCAAACCTCACTCACAATCAATTCCAGATTTGGCCGGTCGATACCTTCGTGGAACATTTCACATTCGTCAGTACCTGCACCAATTCCTTTAAGCCCAAGTTGAATGGCAATATCTTTTTGCACTTCAGGTGTTGCGGTAGCCGTCAGAGCGATCGTTGTTGGGTTGCCAAGCAAGCGACGAAAATCAGCCACACGCGTGTAGTCGGGTCGAAAATCATGTCCCCACTGACTGATACAGTGAGCCTCATCAACGGCAAGCAATTTGATCGTGCGAGCACTTAAGCATTCAACGAAGTCGGACTTGCGAAATCGCTCGGGTGTAACGTAGAGCATCGCGAAATCTCCTCGCTTGATCGATTCATAGCGTGCTACTCGTTGCGATCGATCGAGTGAGGAATTAATGAAGGTTGCAGGAATTCCCTTCGCATTCAGAGAATCAACTTGATCCTTCATCAAGGCAATTAGTGGTGACAAAATAATTGTCAGGGGGAAAGAAGAAAAGCCATCTGAATTGTGACTTTTGGATTGCCGAAAAAAATACATAGCCGATGCCTGAAAGCACAACGACTTTCCGCCGCCGGTCGGCATGATGACTAGAGAGTGCTTGCCGACCAGAGTTCGGTCGACAATTTGTTTCTGAAATCCCCGAAACTTTGAAAGTTTAAAAGGCTCAAGCAGTTCTTTATCATCGACCGACGAAAACAAATTCAAACCTTGACCTATTCGCCGCGCTTATCACGCTCGATGAAAGCGTATGCATTATGGTTATGAATTGATTCAAAGTTTTCTGAGAAGCATTGATACCAAACGATTCTGTCGTCGGCATTCATTGCGACAGCCATATCTCGAACAATATCCTCGACGAACTTTGGATTCTCGTACGCTCGTTCTGTGACCCACTTCTCGTCAGGCCGCTTTAGCACCGAAAAAACTTGCGTCGAAGCACACTTTTCAACGATGCTGAAAAGATCTTCAATCCACAGATGCTGTCCCTCAGCAACCCGGACCTTGACCGTCATTTCACAACGTTGATTGTGGGCACCGTAAGCAGAAATTTCTTTCGAGCAAGGGCACAGACTTGTTGCAGGCACTTTCATTGTCATTACGAAATCATCAACGCCGTTGCTCGCCATCTCGAAGGTAACATCGATGTCCAGCTTTCCGGGTTGTCCAGTGACAGGTGCTTTCTTGTCGATAAAATAGGGAAACGTTAGTTCCAGGTGAACCTCCTTTGCCTTCAACCTCTCCCGCATGGACTTGCAAACATCGCTCAAAGTATCCGAACTGAGAGACTCATGATGCTCGTTTAGAACTTCTAAGAAACGCGACATGTGCGTCCCCTTTTGCTCGTGCGGAAGAGCGACGTACATATTCACAGACGCGACGGTATGCGCCACGCCTGTGCCGTCGCCGTGTCCGGGAGTTCGCAAGGTGATTGGATATCGAATTCCCTTGACTCCAACTTTATCAATAGCGATTTTTCGCTTGTCGCCGGTTGATTGGATATCGGGCAGGATAGTTGGTTCGTTGAGAGGCTGAATCAATTGTTTTCTCGCATATTCTCGGTTAGGACAGACTCTATTTTCATTAGGTTTGCAAAGGAACGATAGGCAGAATTGCAAAAATGTCTAGCCTTACCCTGCAAATTGGTTGCTCGTCAATTCTGTGGACTCGTGTGGAGGTTGAATAAATTGACTTCCGCGACTTCAAATAAGCCGTCGCTCGCCGTGCAAAGTTAACACGATCGTTCTTGGAGTTGCATAATTTCTGTGCTCGCATAGATAGATTCCTTGCCAAGTCCCCAAGGCCAATCGCCCCGCAGTCACGGGAATTGTCAGGCTACATCCTAGAAGGCTGCTTTTTACGTGGGCGGGCATATCATCTGGCCCTTCCAAAGTGTGTACCAATGATTGATTTTCGGGCACGATTTGATTAAAGACTGTTTCCATATCAACCCGTACATCTGCATCGGCATTTTCGTTGATGGAAAGGGCTGCAGATGTGTGCTGCAAGAAGAGATATAAGAGTCCAACTTCAAAGAGCTGTATTTCTCGAATCTCATGAATAATTTCTTCAGTTATTAAATGAAAGCCTCGCGGTCTTGGTGACAGGGCAATGGATTTCTGGAACCAGAGTGGCTGGAAGGAAGTCTTTTGAGAGTCTGGCATAAATCGAGAACCAAGCATGGTGCCTAACGGTGAGTAAAGTGCCACAAACGGCGGAAAAGGGGATGTACGTCGGTACCGCGGTCCATTGCGGTCTGCAAGGAATGCCGCAAAAACGTCCCTCGGTCGGCATTCCACACTGCATTAGGAATTTATAGCAAACTCTACCGAGCCTACGGGACACCCATTACCGACTTGAGAAACTTCAATTGTGAAGGTTATGTTGTGATTCGTGTTAAAATTTGCTTGACACCAGGGGATAGCCGCTAATAATCCTGTACTTGCGACTGCGACAGCTTCGTTTGATGCTTTTGCGACTAGTTGCAAGAAGTCTATGTGGATGATTGTGTAAGCTCGACCTTGTGACCTCTATAAGATATGCAGCATGTCAGCCCCTCAGTGAGGTAGGTCCTCGCGAGTTTGCACTCAAGTTTGATAATCGTGTCTTTGTTTTATTTTTTGGTTCAGTGGAGTAACCTGACGAATGAGCGCTGTTTGTAAGAACGTCTTTGAGGCGATTTTGAAGTATGGTCACGACGAGGATTTCGATCCGGCTGTTGACAATCACTTCATGCCAACTGATGCTCCGGCTGGCTCGCCAGAGAAGATTGAAATCCTCCGAAAGCGTGTTGAATTGGGTCAACCCCTTTGGCATGATGATGATCGCGTTGATTACAGCGGTCTTACTGGAGCAATTCGACCTCGTGAGTAGTTCGGTCGCGAGTCGTTTTCCAAACTTGGCTTAATTGCCAAGTGGAGAAAATGCTTGATTTTGAAACCCGCTTTGTTTTGCAAGGCGGGTTTTTTCGTTTTCCCAGGACTCAGGCTCCGAAATGGCTCAGAAGATACTCAGGCGATGGCGATAGCCACGGGTGTTGTTTTTCTTTCAATTTGCCACGTCGTGCCCCGAACGCTGGGTTGATGAAACCGATGAGCGTCAAAACAATGCTATCAGTCGGACGCAATAGCCATTCGCGATTTTCCGGCCACTTATGCCATCCCTGCGTCGATCGCTTGCATCAAGTCGGCTTGAAGATCTTCTGGATCTTCCAAACCAACTGAGATTCGAATCAGTCCATCGGTGATGCCGAATCGAACTTTGTCGGCCGCTGCGTAGCTCGCATGCGACATGGTTGCTGGCTGCTCGATGAGCGACTCTACGGCGCCCAGGCTTACTGCCAATCCGAATATATTAGTCGCTTGGCAGACTCGTTTGGTTGCTTCCAAGTCCCCGTCGACTTCGAATGTAATCATCGCTCCGTAGACACCCGCCATCTGTTTCTTGGCGAGCTCATGACCAGGATGCTCTTCCAAGCCGGGGTATAATACTCGTTTGATCTTGGGATGCTGTTCAAGCCATCGAGCGATAAGCATAGCCGTTCGACTTTGTTCGCGAACTCGCAAGTCGAGAGTCTTGATTCCTCGACCGAGCAAAAACGATTCAAACGGACCGAGCACAGCTCCGGTCGCGTTTTGCGTGAAGTAAAGATCCTTAAAAAGTTGTTCATCGCCAACGACTAATGCTCCCGAGAGGCAATCGCTGTGGCCTCCAAGATATTTGGTCGCGGAATGCATCACGATGTCGGCTCCCCACTCAAGTGGTCTGACTAGCGATGGGGTTGCAAACGTGTTGTCGATGCCCAGGAGTGCGTTTCTGCTGTGTGAATAATCAGCAATCGCGCGGATGTCTGGAATCGTCATCAACGGATTACCAATCGTTTCAATCCAAGCCATCTTGGTGTTCGCTTGAAAGGCTGCTTGAAATGCTTGCGTGTCGTGTGCAGGAGCGAGCGTCACGTCGATACCAGACCGATTCAAAATCTTGTGCAGTAATCGATACGTTCCGCCATAGATATCGCTACCAGCAACAACGTGATCGCCTGCCTTCAGCAACATCATTGCGCCGTGGGTCGCTGCCATGCCTGACGCATAAAGCAACGCTCCAACCCCACCTTCCAGCGACGCGATAGTCTTTTCAACTTGATTGCGGGTCGGCGAACCGGATCGGGAGTAATCGAACTTGCCCCACTCGCCTG
This sequence comes from Pirellulaceae bacterium, assembly GCA_031412775.1. Lineage (GTDB taxonomy): Bacteria > Planctomycetota > Planctomycetia > Pirellulales > Pirellulaceae > JAIYDQ01. The sequence continues at coordinate 4,582 of JANODQ010000436.1, forward strand.
CTCCAGGTTGGATAAATGTCGTTGCGGTATGGATCGGTGGAACAACCGCGCCGGTTGCTGGGTCAGGTTCAGCGCCGACATGAATGGAACGCGTTCGAAATTTCATGAGTCTAATGCTTGTGCGAGGTCGTCAATCAAATCTTGTGTGTCTTCGATACCACATGCCATGCGAATCATATTGTCCGGAATTCCGAACTGAGCTCGTTGCTCTGGTGGGTAGTTGAAGTAGCTCATCACCAGCGGTTGCTCGATTAGCGATTCGACGCCGCCGAGACTTGGACCGATTCTTGAGATTCGACAGGCATCTACCACGTCTGCGGTCTTTCTCCAATCAGCATCCTTGACCAAGAAAGTAATTAAGCCACCGAATCCACGCATGGAGCGCTTTGCCACGTCGTGTGTTGGATGCGACGAGAGCCCAGGATAGTAGACGTGCTGAATGCGAGGATGCTTAATCAGGAAGTCCGCGATCGCTTGTCCGTTCTGATTGTGACGTTCCATCCGCAGTGCAAACGTTTTCAAACCACGTTCGAGCAGGTACAGGTTGTGGGCCGAATTGATACCACCCATGATTCCGCGAAGATTGCGAACCGATTCCAGTTTTTCTTTGGAACCAACAATTGATCCGGCGAGCAAGTCATTGTGACCGCCTAGATACTTTGTGCATGAATGCCAGACGTAGTCGACTCCGTAGTCTAGCGGTCGGATGTTGTAGGGACTCGCGAGGGTCGCATCGATCATTGTTTCGACTTTGTGCTCTTTGCCCAGTGCCGCGAACTGCTCCAAGTCGATTACGGTTAAGTGCGGATTAGTAGGCGATTCACTCACCAGCATTTTGGTCTTGGAATTGATCGCTGCTTCCATGGCGATGAAGTCACCCGTAGGAACTTGGCGAGTCACTACTCCGAATCGAGCGAGATGCTTCGAGCAGAACTCGCGACTGCGATGGTAGCATTGGTCAAAGAAAACGATTTCGTCTCCAGCATTTAGCTTGGCCATGTACAAGCCGACCGCTGCAGCCATGCCGCTTGCGAAAACGATTGCATCTTCACCGTTGTCCAGCGCTGCAAGTTTCCGCTCCACTACTTTTTCGTTTGGGCTGCCGTATCTTCCGTACTCTTCGCGAGGTTGCTTCTGTTCAATAAAGTCGATGACACTCTTTGTCGACTCGAACGTGTAGGTACTGCTGCAACAAATCGCGTCGGTAATCGCATCGGCCATTTTTTGGCGAGCTTCACCCGCGTGGACGCATTGTGTACTCGGGCCGGCAACCCGAAGTGGGACTGGTATGTCGTCGATAGTTGGTTCAACCTTTTGAGTCTGCATCGTGTTCAGAACTTTACAATCAAGACTTTGCAATATGGAACATCAATAAAAAAACCGCACTCTTGGTACTTCCAAACAAGTTTGGAAGATTCGAGAATGCGGTTTCGCAAAGCTATCGGTTGTATTCAAAGGCTCGAACTGAATCGATCTTTCTAACTCATCCATTGCCCATTCCACTCATCTTTGATTTAAGACGCTAGATTTTGGCAAAGTCCGATGGCTCTTTAGCAGTGTTTGGCTGCAAGCGGCCGCAAATCCCGTATACTGGGAGTGTACCCCACGCCCTGGCAAGATTCAACTGTCGGTGCGTAAATACGCTCAGACAATCTTCAGTCCGGCGACTTGCAATGGAATCTAACGAGCTAAAAGTCGGACCGTTTGTCGGCCTACCTGGCGGTCGCTTTTTCAGACAGCTTTGCGACATGTTTTCCAGCTCGTTAAAAAGTAGTATCCATAAACGTTGAAGCTGTTGATTACGAAACTGTTACTTAAGAGCGAACTTATGCCTAGAATCATAACCACCGAGACTTCGAAGCAGTTGGCAATCGCTGCCGCAGTTTGCTCCGTTATCGTGCTTGTAGGCGGAATCAATCAGCTGCAGCCAGCGTTTGGGCAAGAAAACCAACCCATAGCCGCGATGGATTCTCGCGAGTCAGATCCCGCACTGATTCAGAGCTGGATACGCGATCTGGGTTCCCCGTCTACTGACTTGCGTGAGGCTGCCGCGGATCGCCTTTACAAATCAGGGAGTCTTTCCCTGCAGTTCGTCAAGCGATCCGCTACCGAATCAGACGAACCGGAGGTGCGGGCACGCTGTGCAAGCCTGGCAATTGCGATTGAAAACGATGATCTCGGTAAACGCGTTGATCAGTTTCTTCGAGAATCCGACCCAAACAAAACGTACGGACTCGATAACTGGCCTAGCTTTTCTGAGATCGTTGGACCTGGCAGACTTTCTAAGAGACTCTTTAAAGAGATGATCGAAGCGCATCCAAGCTTCGCCGAGGATGACTTCGCAGATAACGACATTCTCCTTACCGAGACCGAGAAAATAGGACGAAAGGTTCTTGCAGGGAGCGAGGTCCTCCTTACTCAGACCGAAAAACTCGGACGTGACGTTCTGACGGCGCTTCGATCAGGTGAAGAAACGAGGCTCGGAGATGTGGTGACGCTGATGTTTGCAAGTGTCCAGCTTAGTAAACGCAATTTGAATGTGCCGCGAGACATAGAACTCACAACTTCGACACTGACTCGACGAACGCCGTTTCCTCAAGAAGTTCAAGGTACCGCTCTTGGAGCACCGCTCAAAGCACTCTTTCGGGAGTGGATGAAAACAGCGACGTCGGAACCGCAGATGATCATGATTACGTGCATGGAGCTTGGATTAGAGGAAGGGAAAGACGTGGCGAAAAAGTACCTTGCTGATAAAAACCTTGGGCCCGACTTGTACGAAATATCGATGGCTTGCGTGATGCGATTTGCGGCACCGGAAGACCTTCCGTCGATTGAACCATGGACCACCGACGATCGTGGACTCACACCAGTGTTTCCGGCATCGACGAACATATCAATGCGACAGATTCCTGCCCCCTTTGGAGTCCCTCGTATTGAAGCCATTGATCCCCAATCGCCGATCACTCCCAAAATCGAAGACGTCCAAGCTCAGTATCGGGACTTGGCTCTAGCGGCTGGCTTAAAGGCGTTCAGCGAAGACGTAACGAAGTATTATCCGAGAGCACAATGGCACCCCTACCGTGGCTTCACAGCAACCAGCCTTGCACTTCCTGTAGCCGACAATTCAAAACGAGACACTGTTCTTACACGCTGGAATGAGCTGGTTGAATTAAATGCTAAGCCTCTATCTAGCGGTGGTGGGAGCGATACACCAGCACTAAAGCCACCTGTTGAAATCAAAAACTAGCCGAACCGGTGTGCAACGCATATGCAATGCTCATGAATAAGTTGCCGTGTCCACAAATTACAGAAACTGCTGAAGTCCTTGCACGCAGGAAGCAGCGATAATAACCGAAAAGCAAATCTGAATACTTGCCAACTCAGGTGCATGGAACAAAAAAACGCCAAGCAGGTCGCTTGGCGTTTTTCGTATGTCATCGTGTCAGGCAATTGCTCTATGCGTGGGCGAAAGCACCAACGGCCGCGGCAAGCTCTTTTGCCCGGGCGGTGGATTCCCAAGTGAAATCTGCCTCAGTTCGACCGAAGTGTCCGCCGGCGGCTGTTTTGGTGTAGATAGGGCGACGTAGGTCGAGATACTCGATGATTCCACGAGGACTAAGATCAAAGAATTCCTTGACAACTTCGCAAATTCTTGCGTCGTCAACCTTGCCCGAGCCTTGCGTGTCCACACGGACGCTGACTGGTTTGCTTACGCCGATGGCATAAGCAAGTTGCACCTCGCAGCGATCAGCTAGGCCAGCAGCCACGATGTTCTTCGCAACGTGACGAGCCATGTAGGCAGCGCTTCGGTCCACTTTCGTTGGGTCCTTTCCGCTGAAGGCTCCGCCACCATGTCGGCCCCATCCTCCGTAGGTGTCAACGATGATTTTTCGGCCCGTAAGACCGCAATCGCCGTGTGGACCGCCGACAATGAATTGTCCGGTTGGGTTGATGTGATAGGTGATCTCTCCCTTGGCAAGTGCTGGTGGCAACACCGGCTTGATGATTTTTTCGATCACAAAGTCTCGAATTTCTTGTTGCGTAACACCGGGGGCGTGCTGGGTCGAAACAACAACCGTGTTGACGGCTGTCGGTGTGTACCCGTCATATTCGATTGTGACTTGACTCTTGGAGTCTGGCCGCAACCAATCGACTTCCTTGTTGAATCGTGCCTCGGTAAGTCGATTTGTGATACGGTGCGAAAGAGCGATGGCAAGAGGCATCAATTCAGGCGTGTCGGTACATGCGTATCCGAACATCAACCCTTGATCGCCGGCACCGATATCTTTACCGGCAGCCGAATCGTCGTTGACACCCATTGCGATATCTGGACTTTGCTTGTCCAGGGCGACCATCACATTACAGGTCTTTCCCGAGATACCGGCCTCATCATCATCGTATCCAACCGCAAGAATAGTTGCACGGACTACGTCTGCGTAGTTGACGACTGCCTTGGTGGTGATTTCACCTGCAATGAGGGCCAGACCGGTTGTCACCAAAGTCTCACAAGCAACCCGAGAGGTAGGGTCTTGAGCGAGGATCGCGTCGAGAATGCTATCCGAGATTTGGTCTGCCAGCTTGTCTGGGTGGCCCATCGATACTGATTCACTAGTAAACAAATATTTTCCTGAGCTCACAAATAAACCCTCTGCTATTTCAATACAAAAATCAACTCAAAACCCATTTGAATCCACGATTCGATCCTTATCTTAGTAGAGATTTACTATTTTTGAAGCCATACTTAACTCCAAAACGACGATTTGTTACTCAAACCGATTCGATTACGATATCGTATGGCAGGTACGTTAAACGAGTCCGCTTTTCCTCCTTCAAAATTTACAGTAGCAACGCGAGATGTCCTCCTTACCTCCGCCCCTGTCAGAGTTGTCTGTAGATCCAGAAGGAATCGTCGACCTCGATTCCAATAGTGCTTTGGCTTTTTTGGCGGGCTTGCTTGCATTGGTTGGGCTTCTATCAACCATAGAGCCTTCGCTGCTGATTTTATCGGCTGCGGCTCTTTTACTTGGAACGGTGGTCTTGGTCTTCGCATCGCGGTGGCAGATAGCGAGTTTTTCTCGGAAGGTCGCCGCGCTTGCGATAATCTCAGCCGCATTTTCTCTGGGAGCCGGTGCGACTCAACGTTCATTTTGGAATACCTATCGCGAATCCAAAGCCATCTCGCTTGCTGAAAGTTACATGGATGCCCTGGCGCGTGGGGATCGAAATCTAGCGATCCAGCTTGTAGGGCTTCCACAAATGGTTCAAGAGGAAGACCAGACTGCCACGCTGAGTCGCGAGCAGGAAGCGGTTCGCGGCTTTCTCGCGGACAACATCGTGCAGGAAGTTATCAAACGCGGCGACAAGGCTGAATGGAAAACTATTGGAGTTCTGGCCTCTTGGATGGAGGAAGGGATTGTTCAGTCGAGAATTGGTTTCATTGATTCGAATGTGACCAACCAAATTCCTTTGGTTGTAGAAGTACGAATGCAGCCCCCGGTAAAATACGGAGTTGACAACAAAACGCGATGGATAGTCAGTTCCATTGGTCGTCAGGAAACGGGCAATTGAATGCCGCAAGCTTGGTCTTCGCGAACTCTTATCAGTCTCGGCGCAAATCTGGGTGATGCCGAAAGGACAATCGCTAGTGCAGCCCGGTCCATGATTCAGTGCTTTGGACGCCAATCGATTTCATTCAGCAGACTCTACAAAACCGCAGCCGTTGGTGGCCCTGCTGGACAAGAGGATTTTTTCAACGCAGTTGCAATCATCCAATCAAACTATACGGCATTTGAGGTTTGGCAGTTTCTTCACCAAACCGAACAAACTCTTGGTCGCCATCGTTTGAAACGCTGGGAAGCCCGACGTATTGATTTGGATGTATTGCTTCACGAAAGTCGTACCGACAGCCTAGGTCCACTGCTGCCGCAGGTCGTGTGGACGCCAACGTTCAAGGTACCGCACCCTCGCATGACAATGCGAACGTTCGTGTTGACTCCCGCTTGCGATGTCTCACCGGATTGGATCGAGCCAGTTACCAAGCAATCACTAAAAGAATTGTCAGCAAGGCTTGATAGAATCACAAGTCAAAGTCGATTGCCAACGCTATTACTAAGCTGTGATTGTTTGTCTGCGATAGAGGCACTGACAAAATCGCTTCAAAGATCGATACCTTCTTTGAGCCTTAGGCGAGATCCCGATCCAACGATCCTCCGCGATGGTAAGCCATGGATTGTTATTGGCATGGTTCCAAAATTGGCTCCGAATAATAAGAAATCACGAGCGAATTCGGAGCTCTCTGACTACGCAACGGCAAGCTATCAAGCAATTTGCGAATGCTTGACAAAGCGCATTCGGCAATCGAGACAAACTCATTCGACAGTTCATTCACAGATACAATTCGATCATTGGATGCATGTCTGTCAGTCGCCAGATCCTTCGATTAGTCACTGGGAGGATTTTTGTCGGCCTTGGGCGGATGCGTTAGGAATGACGGGGCGACATGAATCGAGTTTGTTTGATCATCAGGAAAGTAAATTCGGTTTATCGGAGTCCGGCTTATTGGAGGTGCCTCCTTACTTGCTTGCAGCTGACGATATCGATTGGGCTGCTCACGAACTGATTGCCGCGACCGAGGCGATGTCCTGCCCAATTCAACCGTGTGGAGTGATTAGCTAAATGGCGAAGAACGAATTTACCAACCGCGACGATTCCAATTTAAACGAGCACGAACTACCAGACGGTGAGCTGGAAAACGGCGAGCTACTTGATGACGAAGGTGCTGATTATTTTGACGACCGCCCGCCGCGCACAGGTGTGTTTCGCCTTGAGCAATACATGAAGGCATTCAATATCGCCGCCAGTGGAGGTCAGGCAAAGGTGCTTATTCAAAGTGGTCAAGTCCGAGTCAACGGAAAGGTTGAAACGCGACGAAAGCGTCAACTGCAAGCCGGCGACAAGATTCAGTTTCTCGGTGAAACTTGGCTAGTGCCCCCTGAGGAGAATTACTAGGAGAATTACTAGGAGAATTGCTGAGGAGAATTACTGAGTAATTCCTGCACGACTATCGTGTTCATGACTTCTTCTATTTGTCTACCGCCGAATCCTTTGATCTTGCTGACCACCTAGCTAATCAACAGTGGTTACAAGATAATCAACCGGTGATAATCCGGCTTGGAACTTTCAAGAGCCATCGAACCAAGCTTCCATTAAAGCAATTTATGTCTAGTAATCTTCAATCGATAGTTTGCTGTCTCGGGGACCCGGTGGCAGGGAATCCTACGCAGTTCCTGATGCAACGTGCCGCCGCTTCCCTGGGCATGGACTGGATGTTTGTGACCGCTGAAGTTCCCGTAGATCGACTGCATGATGCTTTCCAAGGAATCAGGGCGTTGAGATTTTCCGGAGTTGCATTTCTAAGCCCACACCAGCAAGCCGCTTCGTCGCTGGTCGATTCGCTTACCGAATCGGCACTGCGAAGCGGGCACGTCCGGGTCGCCCGTCGCGACGGTGATGCATGGCTTGGCGATGACACGCTAGGCATGGCAATTGTTGAACTTTTGAATAGCAATGAGTTGAACTTTCAGCTCTTACACAAATCCACCGCACATCACGACACAAGCTCTGCACAGGATTCGCAATTAAGTTACCAGCAGTTAAGTACTACTCGTGGGTTACTCTGTACGGGATTGGAATGGATGCCCCATTTGATTCGACTAGCACGTCCTGATTGGAGTTCAAGGATTTATCATTGGGATGCCAAAAAAGAGGAGCCACAGCGAGTGACTTCGGAACTAGTTGAAATCAGTGGCCTCGAGCAAATTCGAGCAGGCGAAGATACTTTGACGTCCGAAGGGCTTTCCTCTCGATGTTCCTCTTTCGCGATCTTGGTTATCGACAGCACCTCGCCACCCATCACGACAAAGCAATTAAGCAAAATTGTGGGAGCAGAGGACGAGATCACGGCTGTCTTCGTACATCATAATGCAGCGTGGGAGTCGGCCATACAGAAGGTGGATGTAGCTCGCAAACACGTCTTTCGTTCTTTCGACATCGCTGCCGCAAAAGCAGCGGTCAACTTTCAGTTTTGGACCGGGCAACCTCCCGAGTTTGCGTCGATCCGAGATTCCTTGGACGAATATTGCCAGTGGTAGCGAGAAGCTAACGATCCAATGCTAAATCGGTTAAGATTTACGAATTGACACTGGATACCCAACTAACTTTTATTCCTAGATTTTGTGAACGACAACCCTGCCAATAATTCTGAAACAGAAGCCTCCTCGTTGTTCGCGAGCGTTGTTCTTTCGGCGCTGAGCACCGAAGCGACATTGCAGCGATACATGATCCGTTTACTTGGATGGTGGACCAGCAACTTGCCTTGTGCATTTGTAGGCATCGCCGAGTGTACTCAAGGGAACTGGAAGTTCGTCGCGCAGCAAGGTCGGCACACGGCATCCCCTCCATGGGGAGTTGCAAGTCAATCGCTCGATTCGCGACAGCCTTCGCGACATGCAAGCTGGGCATTTTTTCCGATCCAACTGCCCGCGAGTGATTCCTCTTCGCAAACCGATTGGATGTTCGCCATCGAGTGGACGCGTCTTCCGTCTCCCAAGATTCAGTATTTGGTTGATTGTCTCGTTAACGGGATTGTTGCTTGGCGATCGTTTCAATCGCGGGCTCGCGACGTGGAACGCATGACGCAAATCTTAAACGTGGCTGCAGACTGGCATACGCATTTGGACCTGGATAGACTTTTAGAATCAATCGCATTGGCTGCGACAAAGCTTCTCTCCAGCGATCGAGCCAGTATCTTTCTTTGGGATAAGTCAGCCAAAGAGTTGGTCGGACATCCTGCTCTCGGGATCGAAGGAAAGCCACTTCGAATTCCTGATAATGCGGGTCTTGCTGGGGCAGTGCTTCGATCGCTCGAGCCACGTCGTTGGGATCGATCGGACCCATCCGACGAAGTCAATCGAAGGGTCGATCAAACGCTCAGCTATCGAACCGACTCGCTTGTCGCAGTTCCCCTAATCGATCAACGTGGAAAAGGAATGGGGGTCTTTGAAGTCCTAAATCATCGGCTTGGCAAATTTAACCTCGAAGATGAACGCGACTTAGTGGAACTTGCTCGTCATGCATCGGCTGCGCTCTCCAACACGCAGCAGATCGCAAGGTTAGTTGAAACGCGAGACCGACTGACACAAGATGCCATCAACCAAGTGCAACTGGTCGGCGACAGTCCTCAGCTTCAAACGCTCAAAGCAACGATTCAACGCGTGGGTAATACTGACCTTGCCGTTTTGTTACTTGGCGAAAATGGAACCGGAAAGGAAGTAGTTAGCCGACAGATTCACTACCAAAGCCGCCGTCGTCACGAGCCATTCATCGCCGTCAACTGTGCTGCGATTACCGAGACGCTCCTGGAAAGCGAATTATTCGGTCACGAAAAAGGTGCTTTTACTGACGCGCATGACACACGGATTGGCAAGTTTGAACTCGCCAACGGTGGGACGCTTTTCCTTGACGAAATTGGTGATATGAGTTTGGCGGGACAAGCAAAGTTGTTGCGTGTTTTAGAAGAGAAAGTCGTCGTTCGCGTGGGAGGTTCTTCGCCGATACCCGTCAATGTACGAGTCATCGCGGCTACCAACCAGAACTTGGTGTCGATGGTACAAACGAAAAAATTTCGTGAGGATTTATACTTTCGATTAACCGTCGTGACCTTGAATTTGCCGCCGCTTCGGGAACGCCGCGAAGATATTCTCTCGCTCGCGGATTTTTTCATGAATATGTTCTGTCAAAAGATTGGTAGAAATAAACCAGAGTGGTCAACGCCTGCCAAGCGAAGACTTTCTTCGCACGAATGGCCGGGTAACGTGCGAGAGCTGCGTAATGTTGTCGAACGAATCGCTTACCTGACAACCGAGGATGTCATCGATGAAGAACAGGTCGATTTTGTCCGCTCGCCACGCATGGATCGCAGCGAAACGTCGGCTCTTGATACCTCGCAAACACTCGCCGAAGCCACCGAAAAATTCCAGACACAATTTATCGAGCAGCATATTATCGCAGCCGGAAAAAACGTCACTCTTGCAGCCGAAAAACTCGGCCTACAGCGGTCGAATCTTTACCGCAAAATGAAACTGCTAGGAATGAAACCACCGGAATAGGACTCGCTGGGCAAAGTAAATCCTAAGCCGATGGCGCTAGCCACGGGTGCCCTCGCAAAAATATCTGTACCGAAAGCACCCGAGGCTAGCGGCTACGGCTCAGGAGAAACGGGTATTGGAAGTTGTTTCCAAAGTTCAAGGATCAAGAAGTGGCATAGGCTATCCCGTAAGCTGGTAGACATAAGTTTTCTGGCTTACTCCTTACTCCTTATTCCTTACTCCTTTATGATACGGCTGAGTTATCCACGGCATTGCTCGACGATGTCGATCTCCCGGCAGATGGTTTCCCTGTAGATAGTCATATGGTCGCAAATATTTCTGAAAATTCGCCCGCGTTTGTCACCGCTGCACGTATCGCTGACGAACGAGTGGTGGTACTCGATTTTGGGTCACAGTATGCCCAGCTCATCGCGAGACGCATTCGCGAAGAGAATGTTTATTGTGAAATCCTGCGACATGATGTTTCAGCCGAAACGATTGCCGGACGAAAGCCTAAGGCAATTATCCTTTCCGGCGGCCCCTCGAGCGTCTATGCGGAGGGTTCCCCCAAATGCGATCCGAAGCTCTTTGAGCTTGGGATTCCCATCCTCGGTATTTGCTACGGCATGCAACTCGTTTCGGAATCACTTGGCGGTCAAGTCGAGCATTGCCCGGCTCGGGAATATGGTCGATCACGTCTGAAGATTGACAATATGGAAAGCCTCTTCGCTGGTTTTCCTCATGAGATTGATGTGTGGATGTCGCACGGCGATCAAGTGAGCAACCTGAGCGATAACTTCGAAACGCTCGCCGGAACATCGACTTGTCCATTCGCTGCGGTTCGCCACAAAACGCTTCCTATTTACGGTCTTCAATTCCATCCTGAAGTCACTCACACTTCGCTGGGCGGCACGCTGATTCACAATTTCCTTTACAACATTGCCGGTTGTGAAGGGCTTTGGCATCTGGGGGACTTCGCCGCCGAATCGATCCAGCTTATCCGCCAACAAGTTGGCAGCGACCGTGTTATCTGTGGACTCTCCGGTGGTGTTGATAGCAGCGTAACCGCCGCTCTCCTTTACAAGGCTATCGGTTCGCAGCTTTCATGCATCTTGATCGATAACGGCCTTCTCCGCAAAGACGAACAAACAGCCGTCATCACTGAATTCACAAAGCACTTCAAAGCCGACTTGCGAGTTGTAAACGCTGAAACAAAATTCCTTGATGCTTTTAAAGGGATTACCGAACCGCAAGAAAAACGCCGCCGAATCGG
>JANODQ010000437.1:0-3695 GCA_031412775.1 Pirellulaceae bacterium
GGTGACGTCGTTGGTGACGTTATTCGACGACGAGGTTTGATTCAGTCAACTGACGCCCGAGATATGATCTCCTACATCATTGCAGAAGTCCCACTCTCTGAAACCTTCGGTTACGCGACTGATCTTCGTAGCATGACCAAAGGTCAAGGAACATTTACGATGGAACTCGCAACCTATCGAGCTGTTCCGCGAAGCCTACAAGATGACATCATTGCCGAACGGAAGAAGCAACAAGCCGCAATGGCTTAATCGTCAAGTTCCTTCAATACTTTTTTTAATGCAAAGACGGCTCGGTTGTTGATCAGCCGGCCGCCTTCTTTGCGATTATCGAAGCTCGCTAGGCGATTTCATCAATTGCCTGGTATGAGAAATGACACATTGACGTAGTTAAGCGACGCGTTGACAAGTTGCTCTCCGGGTTTGAAGTACAAGTTAATGAAGTCTCCCGGTTGGATAACTACGCGTTGCATCGGATCTTTCATGGCTCTGATCAAGTCGACACGGATAGCAACTTGCTGACCATTTGGCATTTTCCTCAATATTATGGCTCGAGTCGGGGGTATGATATTTCCTATCCCAGCTCCGAATTGGATAACTTGACCGCTCGCACCATTGGGACCGCCGACTGAAGCATTCGCAATCGCAACGGCTTCAATCACATCGATATCATGGTCACGTGGAAGAGGAATTTCTGCGCCTATAATCAATCCTCCCGTGTAAAAGACTTCCTGCTGCCTAGCTCGCAGGTAAACAATATCCCCTTCTTCAAGGAGTACATCCTCTTGGGTGAACGAAGGTGATTCTCCATTTCTAGTCCAAAGTGGAATTCTTTTCGCAGTAGCTGCCGCTGATGTCTTCGAAACAAAATCCACTGGGTCGCCTCCATTTGCTGCCATCGCAACAACTTCCTCAGAGGTCTGGTCACCGAGTTGTTCACGACGAAGTACCCAAACTTCGTTCAACGCATCGGACCCAGGCATACCGCCGCTAGCCGTGAGGGCGTGGAGCACATCGTCTTCGAAGGCTGGTAGATCTACAGCCTGGGCTGAACCTCGCCTTGCCAAAACGGAAGCATTTCTAGCGATGATTGTCGGATTGGGTGCCTGAATTTCTTCTCGAACAACTACCACTCGAGTGACACGTCTTCGAACGACACTTATGTAAACGTACTCGCGACCCTTTTGAACCACTTCTTTATTAATGATGGCTGTGGAAATTTTGTCGACTGCTTGCTGAACTGTGAGTCCACTTACTGGTATCGACCCAATCACCGGCAACGAGAGCGATCCATCGTCGGATACTTGAAGAGGAACTCCAATGGACGGAGTAGCAACATTACCAGCCGGTGGGTAGTAGACCTGCTGAACCGTTGTATTCCCTTGAACTACCGGTGCCGGATCATCGACGTTGGGTGGCAATAGTCCTCGAATGTAAATCGCCAGAACGTCGCCAGGGCCGATAATGTATGACCGCGGAGGTGTCTGAGTGAGCAGAGCTAGATTGACCGGTACACGACAACCCTTTTCGCAGAACTTCAACTCAGGCGGAAGCCTATCTGCTGGAATCGCGTGGTGTGAATAGGTAACGCATCCGCTGCCCGAGGCGAGTAAGCCTAAAAGGGCAATGAGTCTTAGAGTCGATTTTGATTTACGGGAACGCATCGCTTTGCATCCTTCCATGAGTGCTCAGCAAACTAAAAAACAATTGAGGAAAACTACTCAGAGATCGTGTCCGTCGAGTAGGACATTTCTGGAACTTCTGATATGCAGCCCGACATACCTGGGCCGTCCTGGGTAGGAACAGTCGTCCAGATCGAACGTCCATCTCGATCCGCAGCGATCACTCCAGATTGAAAACCTTGATACCACTGGTTCACCGCATACTGACCTTCAGTAGATTGGTACTTAGCGGCCCAGTAGCATGGTGGAGTAGTCACAGGCGGGCAGTGGGAACCTCCCGTTGCGACTGAATAGTACCCCTCCTTGAAGCCGCATTTGAAATCATGGTTTATCGCACTCGCCGGAAGACATGCCTTGGCATCCCCCCAAGCAGAAGCCGCTCTCATCCGGTTGACCGAGTAGTAGTGGTAGTCTTCCAGCGAAGCACAACCCCCAACTCCGGCCCCAAATGTGAGTATCCCTACTGCAATCCATCGCTTGTATCTTTGAATCATCATGGTTGCTTCCATGCACCCGAAACCGTGACCGTTAATCGAAAAAAGAATTCGATCAATCAAACTAGCAGGAAAACGACTCGATCCATCGAGCCGATCCTCCGCCAGATTATGAATCGACGTCATGCGGGAAAAATCCGATACGAATCCTTAAATTCACGCCAAGTTGCAAAACAGAAAGCATGACATTCGATACAAAGAGTTAATCAATTAAAATCGCTACAATCGTTACAAACACATCGAGAGAGCGAAATGCTACGCTGAATCTCCTCAGTTACAAACCTGGCGCGGCGCTCCAGGTTTCAATCAAACCCAAGACGCGACTCTCCTTCTCAACCAATGCTCAGTCGCTTTGAAGGTTCTGGTAAGGTTATTCACGCATTCTTTGATCTCGAAACGCTATTCCGCTTGCATGAACAAATCGACTACAAACCGCAAGGATTAGTTACCCCTGAAAATAATCAAAAGTCACCGGTGCAGCCTGCACGGAAAGGCGAGCGACAGATGCTTCAATATGTTGGCCTACGTTTTTGCCTTGGTATTTTAGCGTTTACTAGTGCTTTTTCGTCGGTTGCCCATTCGCAATCCGAGTTTCGGATTCGCGATATTGTTCGGCTAAAAGGACAAGAAGAAAACGTTCTCCAAGGCCTCGGTTTGGTCGTTGGGCTCAAGGGCTCTGGCGACGGCAACATGAAACCGATGATTCGTGCTTTGGCTCGTTCCATGCAGCTGATGGGTGGGCAAGTTGCTGCCGATATTCAAGGTCGACTCGTCGAAAAAGATATCGAGAGCGCCAAGAACGTTGCGTTAGTCTTCGTTACCGCAACAGTTCCCCCCGCCGGAGCCCAACCGGGCGACAAGCTTCCATGCACCATTAGCGCGATTAATGCCAAAAGTATCGAGGGCGGTAATCTCATGATGACTCCGCTTTTAGGCCCCCGCGCTGATCAACCAACCGTGTTCGCGCTCGCTCAAGGTCCTATCGTCATCGATAGCCCGAGACAACTAACTACCGGGCGAATCGCAGATGGTTGCAAAATGGAAGCAGCCGTTCAAACGCAATATCTCGCCAATGATCAAATCACTCTGATCCTAGAAGCCAGCCAGAGCTCCTTTTCGATGGCTCAGCAAATCGAAGATACCGTTAACGATTACGTTCGCAACGGAATGAATCTTAGCTTCGACGAGCAGTCCATCTCATCAAGCCAAGACAGCGAGACCACTGCTATCGCGCTTGACCAAATGCATGTGATCGTCAAAATCCCCGCCAACTACCGTTATCGGCCTGTGCAATTTATATCGATGATACTAGATCTTCCTTTAGTGAATCAAAAGCAAAATAAACGCGTTACGATTCGGCAACGGGAAGGAATCATCGTAATCGGGGATGACGTTACGATCGCTCCGGTTGCAATCTCTCACAAAAACTTAACACTTTCGACACGGTCCACATCGCCATCGGCTGTTTCGGCAGGTGGTAATTTTGTCGGGCTTGGAATCGATCGCAAAATACCACTCAATC
>JANODQ010000438.1:0-2893 GCA_031412775.1 Pirellulaceae bacterium
GTTTGGTGTCTTAGCCTTTCTAATCCGGGTTTCTCAGAACAAACCAATTTGGGATCTGAACCGCGAGTAGCTCGGGTTCAGATGCGACTGAGCCTTAACGACGAGGCGATCGACGTGATCGAGAAAGGAGATTTGCTAACCGTAATCGAAGAGCGTGAGAACGGCTATTTGGTCCAGACGGTCTCAGGAACCAAAGGGTTAGTAGCAAAAGTCAACGCGGTCTCGTTGGCCGAATCGACTGATATCTATACCGACTTAATCAGCAAAAATGAGAAAGATGGAAGACTTCATACGCTTCGGGCTGGTGCGAGGTGGGCGGCTGGTAAATCTTCAGAAGCGCAAGCGGACTTCGATCGCGCGATTGAACTCGGCTATACAGCGGCCCATGCTTACATGAGTCGCGGCCTGTTTTGGGCTGCTAGTAGGGACTACGAAAAAGCGATCTTGGACTACACCAAAGCAATCGAGAAGCAACCATCGGACGTTGCGGCCTTGGTAAATCGCGCTGCAGCATATCTAGCCAGCAATCAACTCGAAAAATCCGAGCAGGATTACTCCGCAGCTATCAAACTACAACCCAAGTCCCCACTGCTCTATCAGCAGCGTGCAGTCACTCGCAAGGCGATGGCGAAAATCGACGACGCGATCAGTGACTTCAGTCAAGCGATCGAAATATACGGACATGACAAACCACAAAGCATTCCAGCATGGATGAGTCGTGGATTCCTCCACTTTCAAACTTTCAAGCATCAGCAAGCGATCGATGACTTTGGTCACGTTATCCAACTCAATCCTAAAGCGACCGTCGCATACAACAACCGTGGCTACAATCTTCAGCAAATCGGCAAACCTGTCGACGCGCTGGCTGACTTTGAAAAGGCGATTGAGCTTGAGCCCAAATACGCCCTCGCACATCAGAATCGAGCGTGGCTGCTTGCGACGACCGAAAACCAAAGTCTTCGAGACGCCCATGCTGCGATTGCATCCGCAACAACGGCTTGTGAGTTAAATGAATACCAAGACGTAAGCGACATGGCGGCACTTGCTGCCGCGCATTCGGTGCATGGCGAGTTCGATAAAGCAGTTGGGCTTCAAGAGAAAATTGTGGAGCGTGCTCCTCCGACGCAAAAGAAATTCGCCGAAGAAATTTTGAAACTTTACGTCGAAAAAAAACCATTCGATTCGAAGGTCGCGAAACAACTGCAAATTGACGTTTCTGCTTCTACGTCAACCGCCGCACCATCCACAGTTCCAACCCAGCCAAACTTAACTCCTTCGAAGGTGGATTCACCCAAAGCTGAACTTCCTAATCCACCTAAAAAGCGATCTCTTTAATTGCGTATCGCATTACTGTGATACTTGTCGCGTTCTGTACAAATCACAATTTCAATCTATAGCAAATGTCGACTCTTTGCTTCCAGATATTGGTTGACTAAAGGAGCAGTTAATTGTTCTGGAAAGGCGTCCACGACGAGTATCCCTTTTTGCTTCATATTTTGAAGGACCTCATTCCGCCATGTGAGTAATTCTGCAGCCGCAGCAGAACGGTAAAGCACTGTTTCATCCAAATCCGGATAGTCCGCGTAATCAAAAATGCGATGGTCTCTCAGCAGCACAAGAATTGGCAAATGCCTACCGGAAAGATTTGAAAGATAGTCTGTAATCTGGTTCGCTGACAATACATCGATCACGCTCGTCATCAAAACTACCATCGATCGACGTCTGCAATGATTTGATAGATGGAGGAATGCCAAGTCAAATCGAGATTGAACGAAACTCGGGAAACGATCGTAGGTTGCATGAAGCAGTTGATTCATCTGCCTTCCACCGGCGGCCGCAGGAACATAATTGTGAACGCGATCGGAAAAGCAGGTTAATCCGACCGAGTCACGCTGATGAAGTGCTACATAGCTAAGCATGAGCATCGAGTTAAATGCATAATCTACGAGACTCAAACCCTGATATTCGTTGGTCATCATTCTGCCGCAATCAATCATGAAGTGAATACGTTGACTTTGGTCCGCTTGATACTGCCTAACAGTTAAGCGGTTTCGTCTACCGCTACTTCTCCAGTCTATGTGGCGATAGTTGTCGCCATCGGCGTAGTCGCGTAGTCGCTCGAAGTTATTGTCTTGACCGATCCGCCGAGTTTTTCTGACACCGATTAAGCTGAGGCGATTTGTTTTTGCAAGTACGGCATACTCGGATAGTTGTTTCATGTCCGGATAAACTCGTAAAGAATCCGCCAAGGGACGCTGAACAAATCGAACCCAAAGACCAAGCCATGTATGGAGTCGAAAGTAGACTGTTTGCAATTCAAATGCGCCGCGGCGGTTGGATCGCAGCGAATATCGAACTTGTGCTCGCTTCTTCGATGGCAGCACAATTCGGATGCTATCAGGAGTCGCAGTCATTCCGTCTGGTTGGTCATCCCGTACGTCCATCTTCCACTGTGAATCTGAATCGTTATCGATTTCAAGATTTACCTCATGAGGCTTCGCCAAAGAAGCGGATCGTTTCATTTGACGACGCACTCGGAGCTTGCATGGGCGCAGCAGCGGCAGTAGGTCAGCAACTAAAATCGCGACGCCGATAACGTCTAGAACAACTACTAAGACGGCTATGCGAGGATAAGCAGCCGCAAGCACCGATAGAATCGCAATTGGAGTAAAAATTATCAACCAACGCAGCGTGGGGAAAATTTTTCCGGAGTAAGCTAAAGCCATCGGGACGAACGCAATCGCAGCAACAAACAACCACGGCAGAAATTCCATGCCACTTTTCACGAAAGAGACCCAACTAGTATTGTTCAATGTGGCGGTTCCTAACGATCAGCTAAACTAGAGTTGTTGAGAGCCGAAGTCATAAAAACTCCTCAGCCACCATCATACCC
>JANODQ010000439.1:0-20377 GCA_031412775.1 Pirellulaceae bacterium
GGCACCGATGCAGCTTTTGACATGACGTCATCCCTTGGAGCCAACGGCTGGGTGATTGATTCGGCTACCAAAAGCAATAGTTCTTCCAGTGCCCTGTTCAACACAACTACGACAATTCAAATTCTCAGTGGAACTAGTGGCGAGTTTTTCCAGTACGGCACGAACGAAGTTACTACAAACACCAACCGATCTTCCAATTCCAATTCTTCCCAGCAATCGCTCCAGGGTGGAACGACTTGGGATGGCACGATAACCACTCAGTGGTCAACGCTCTCGCTAAACGATATCAGTCGAATTGGCTCTGGCGAGTATCGCGGCATGCGGCAAGGTCTACCGGTGACGGGTTCAGGATCGTCAAATTTCACTTCTGTTTCGTTGACTAGCCTTTCATCGATGCAGATCCGAGATCTTTCGGGGGCCTTGATTGGCGATAGTGGGTCTGGGACCATTTCAACGGTACAGACAAGCCAGTGGAATTCTTCCGGTGGCGGGTCGATTACAGAAAACTTTACGGGAGTTCCTACCACGACCAGCGGACCAGGCTATACCACAACCGCAACAAGTTCGTCTTCTAGAACGCTGACGCTCTCCGAGAGCAAGGATGGTTCGTCGAGTTATTCTGACGTGACAATCCTAGCAAGTATCAACGGAAGTTTGCAAAACGTTTCTCGGCAAGTCGACGAAACTAGCAGTGCGAACTCCTCGAGCGACAGTAGTACGACGTTTGAAGGAACAAGTAAGTACGTTGTTTCAGCCTTTAATGATTACTCCAACTATGATTTGAATGTCACTTCCGATTGGATCGATCGCAGATCAGGCTCCAGCAGTAGCCAGCAGAGTTCATTCAACACCCTCAACACTAACTACGCCAGTGGCGTCACAACCAGCGACAGCGGCAGCAACTCGAACTTTGACTCAGACTCGGACGTCGATGCTACCTATACCTCGGAAGGAACCCTGACGCAAAGCTGGCTGGAATGGAACGAAGACAATCAAGACTTCGAGTGGCATACCTACGAAGAAGTTTCCAACAGTACATCCAACTGGTTTGCTGAAGACGCCAGTTTGACTAATTCATCCAGTACCAACGACGATACGACTTCTACCGGCAGCAGTCATGGTCGCACTGGCGACTCGTTTACCAGTACCACCGATCGAACCACCAACGGCGAGACCGAAACGACCACCGACAGCGGCTCAACAGAAAGATCCTACGAGACCAACACCTAAGAAGAAATCGACCAGAGCGACTCCGACGGCACCTACGGCCCCTACAGCGGCCCACCAATCTCCCCAAGCCCACCGGACCCAAGAACCTCACCATCAGCAGCTCCCGACGACGATGATTCTAACGACGACGATTCCGGAAATGAAGAAACATCCTCCCCCGGCGAAAGACTATCCGAACGCAATGTCGACGCCGTGATCGGTGATGTCAGCTATGGCGGAACAAGCGGAGCAGATGTTATTGATGATTCTGCCAATCGAGCAATCGACGCTGTTTCAGCCGGAGAATCACCGAACGTAGTTTCAGTAGATCCGAACCTCCCCAAATTCTCGGAATCACGACACAGTTCGCTCGAAATCGCCGGGGCAGCGACTATGTCGTTTTTGACCAACTTTTTCTCTCGAAAGAACGCATCAACCGGTCTAGACTTGGTGCCCGTTGTCAGTACGATAAAATCTGGAGTGAAGTTTACAGCGGGATATGACTTCGTCGCTGGCGAGGAGGCCAATCAGGTTATCGCCGGCATAGGTTTCGGAGCATCATTCCTCCCCAGCGGCAAGGCCGCAGTAAAGGGAAGTTTAAATGCGGTAACCAAACTTGACGATATAGCAGATGCCGCAAAAAACCTAAGCAAATCTGCCCCAAGTAGAGTAACGGGGCAAGCATTAGCAGATATGCGCAAGGCTTTCGCGGCGGCAAAACCGCAAGCCTGGATGGATGAGGCAGCATCAAACGCTTCTAAGTATACGGCGGCTCAGCTTGAGCGGATGAAGAAAGGTTTGGCACCGCTTGGCGACGACGGTTTTTCGATGGAGATTCACCACCTCGTTCCATTGGCAGAAGGCGGAACAAATGCAATGATCAACTTTCAGTTCCTTACACGGACACTTCATCGCCTTGGTCCCAATTACAAAATCAACCATCCAAACTTGCCTTAAGGATAGACCATGAGTATCGAGAATATGATTACGACCATTGATGCGCTCGCGGACAAAGAGGTAGGAAGTGGAGCGTCAGCAGAAGCCATACAAGCAGTCGAACAATCGCTTGAAGTACGACTCCCAAACGACTATCACGCATTCTTGCGTTCGTACGGTTGGGCGCGACTTATGTACGATGAACTGTATGGTGTTGGAGATTCGGTTCCAGAACATCTAGATTTGATTGCGAATACAGTTCGCGAGCGAGCCGATTTCCGCCCTTACCTGCCGAAATACTTGGTTCCCGTTTTGGCGGACGGTGCAGGCAACCATTACTGCCTCGATTTGTCGAATGCGGATACGGGAACTTGTCCTGTAGTTTTCTGGGATCATGATCAAGGCGAAACACAAACGCCGAAGATCATTGGCAAAACTTTTAGCGATTGGATTGCGGAGCATGTGACTGAACGAGCTTAGAGCCTTGCCCCAATTAAGGGAATAGCAGACACGATTTCTGGTTCTCGCAATGCAGCGTTACGGGCTGCGAAGGAAGCGAACGGTATGCCGCGCAGTGCCCAACCTTTGCGTACGATCAAGCCAAACACCCCAGAAGGGATCAAACTTGGGCTCGATGATCGAAACGTAGTTTTGCACGAGTACCTCAACAGCGCCGGACAGAAGATTCACATTCGGCTTGACAAGCCTGCTTCGTTCGGCGGCCCTGGCGGCGTAGGGGATCAAGGTTGGCATTTCAATGCTGGTCCCGCTTTTGAAAATCTGAAGCAGCACCACTTCTTTGGGAATTAGACATGGTTGTATTCGACTCTACTACGGCATGGAAAGATCGAGCTTTCTACTTCTGCGGGAAACTCGAACAGCCAGTTGTGGCAAAGATTTGGCTTTTTCGGTCGGAACGAGAGTACGACGCTGAGCCACAGCCCGAGGTTCTGGCTATGACTCTGGTAAGGAGCTTTGCGAAGTGTCTTGGAAAACCGCCAGTTCTGGTTCTCTTCAGTGACGTAGGAACTCCCTCGGCATTGCGCAGCAAAAAGGGCGCTTTGTGGGAGCACAAAGAGCTAAGGCAGCTTCCGCACATCGCGTTTGAGATTGTATGTGGACATGGTGAAACCCGGTTGGGCGCTATCGTCGATCTTTCGGATTTTAGCTTCGATTCCTGCGCCAGTGCCATGCTGAATTGGGGACGAGGCTTGATCGTACTTTCGAGCGGTTCGTTGAGTGACCTAAAACAACTTGTGGAACATTGGGCGTCGAAGGATACTGCTGACGTTCTGGCGTTTGACTACGATGCGATTGCGTCGTCAATCCATCAGAATACAGCGTTGGGACTTCTACGATATCTACCTCCAAGCAATTCCCGACGGGAAGCAATCGTAGTGGTTGCTGAGAAACATTTCGTTGAGGAAGGAGCGTGCGAATGTATTGATTTATTAACTTAAGGCCCCAATTAAGGGAGCAATCGAAATGCACCACCTGCTGCCTCAGTCAAAGACGTTGAAGCCGTTCTTCGATAGAGCAGGCATAAATATTGAGGACTTCAAGATTCCGCTCGATGTCGCCAAACATCGGCTTAAACCAGATGGTGTTCATACGATTGGTGGTGGCAATTGGAACAAAGTTTGGAAAGAGTACTTCGATGCGACCCCAAACGCCTCAAGAGCGCAGATTCTTGAGCAACTGGCCAAAATGCGAGAGCAGTTCGGAATCTGATATGACACTATTTTATCGTTTAGATTGCAAGACGCCCAAGTTTGTTGAACTCGCCGAGGGAAACGACTGGGAGGGCGTCGTTTGTCCGAAACACGACGGACATCAGCGAGCCGGTCGTCGAACAACCGTTCTTCAAATCGATGTTGTTTCAAAACGAGTTGTCGATTTTTCAACTACGATCTTGCCGTTCGTCGTAATCACCGACAAAGCACTTCAAGTGCTACGCGATGAGAAACTCACTGGGTTTCGAGTTGAACCAGTTCAAATTTGCGGCATTCCCAGGGGACTAGATGAGAACTCAGTTCCAAAACTATGGGAATTCGTAGTTACTGGCGATGGCGGGCTGTCGCATACCGACTCGAAAATTACAGTTAAGGAGAACTGCGAAGCTTGTGGAATGATCCGCTATTCTGCGTACGATCACGGAATCAAGGTAAATGAAGACACATACGATGGCTCAGATTTCTTTGTAGTTAAGGAGTATCCTGCATATGTACTGGTAAATGAGAAAGCAAAGAATGTTATCGAGAGCCATAGCCTTAGTGGAGCCAAGTTTATCGAATCGACAATGCTCGAATGGCCAAATGGAGTCGTGAAGCCGTAACGCCTTGCCCCAAAGGGTGGACTGAATCTATTCAAGTTCAATTCGGAGCAAGCGTTAAAGGCGAAGGGTTGGAAAGAAGGGGATTACTTCTTGCGTCTTCCTAACCAGGGAAGTCCGGCGGCCAATTGGGCACAAAACAGCAGTCGTCTACGCGAAGCGATGCGTAGTGGTAAGCCGATCTTCGACAGCTACCTTGATGACGCCGGAAACTTGATCCCTACGCGAGGTTTTCTAAACGCGGAACGGGAGCTAATGATAAATCGTGGCTGGTTGTTCAATCCAAGCACTGGAGCCTGGCACCCGCCAGTGGGACCGTAGTATGAATGCGACATTCGTTGTAGACACAGTCCGAACGGCGTTTTCAAAGATCATGGCGGACTACGGTTTCGTAGTCGTTGAATCGGATGATAGTTCGGTGAGACTCAATTCTTCTGCGGTGAGCATTGACATTACGTACGACTGGCGAAATTCGTACGAGGTTGGCATCGGTCTCTGCGAAGTACGAAATGGAGTTCGAACGCAATCTATCCCGTTCAATCTTGGAGAAGTCTTTCGGGAACTTCGTGTACCCGATAGCGATAGAGTCAGCTTTATCCAATCGTCGAGGGAGAACGAGGTAGTCGCGTTTTTGAACAACGCGGCGGACAATCTTGATCGTTACTGTCAACAGTGTCTCGCTGGTGATTCTGGCATATTCGGTGCAATCGCGAAGCGTCGTGGTTTCGAAGCTATTGAGTACACTCACAAGGTGCAATTGGCGAGTGTTCGAGAAAGAGCGGACAAAGCATGGCAACAAAAGAAATACCGTGAGTTCGTTGGACTGATGGGAGGCTTTGTGAGTTGGCTTCCAGAGTCTGATAAGAAGAAGCTTGAGTATGCGTTGAGGCATTGCGGTCCTGAAACCGCCGGACAATGAACGTGGCCGAAATAGAAACGCTTCAAGTCCGGCGGATCCTGAGTGGAGGCATAAAAAGTAAAAAGGTGTCAGGAACCGTTTATTGGCAGTGGGTGCTTAGATTGCTACCATTCGTGTCATTATGGGACGTCCAAAGCGATCTGCTGATGGTGGGTTGATTTATCATGTGCTGAATCGGGCAAATGCTCGGGTGCCGATTTTCGATAAGGACGCAGATTACGAGGCTTTTGAAAGAGTACTCGAGCAAGCGGTCGAGCGAACGGGAACGCATCTTCTCTCTTATTGCCTGATGCCAAATCATTGGCACCTTGTCGTCCGCCCGATAGAAGATGGTGAGCTTTCAAGGTTCACCGGCTGGCTGACACTGACACACACGCAGCGCTGGCATGCTCATCGCCATTCAACAGGTCAGGGGCATGTTTACCAAGGTCGCTTCAAATCGTTTCCCGTACAAGATGATGAACACTTTATCACGGTCTGTCGCTATGTAGAACGCAACGCCTTACGGGCGAACTTAGTCAAGCGAGCGGAAGACTGGCGATGGAGTAGTTTATGGCGATGGGTTAATGGATCAGCGAAAGAGAAGCAGTTGCTTTCAGCTTGGCCAGTGCGTCGCGTCGCCAACTGGATCGAGTATGTCAACGAACCCCATAGCGAGCTTGAGTTAACCGCGATTCGGCGTAGCGTCAAACGTGGATCCCCTCTTGGAACGGAATCCTGGTCAAGCCAAACGGTAGAGCGGCTTGGCTTACAGAGCACCCTCCGCCCCCACGGACGCCCCAAGAAAAGCCAAAACGGTTCCTGACACCTTTTTCTCCCCCAGGCTCGACAGCTCGACAAGCCAATTCTCGTACGCGACCGATGGGGATGGCATAGTTGACGTTCTGTTCCTGGGCAAAACCACCGCTCACCATACCGATTAATTGGCCCGCCAAGTTCATCAATGGTCCACCGCTGCTTCCTTTGTTGCTCGCCGCGTCAAATTGAATAAAGGAATCACGCCGATTACTTGTCGTAAATTGAGTCATCGCTAAGGCGTTGCTGGCATTAAGCCAAAAAGATTTTCCACTAATAATTCCTAACGTAAAGACGACTCCGCGCCCGCCCGGATTGCCGGCTGTGATGACCGTCTCACCATTCATAAGGTCGTCTTTACGTGCGATCGGGATGAAGGGCCATTCTCGATCTTCCAACAATTGAACAATCGCGATGTCTTTTTCGGGAACACATCCGACCAACCGAAATCGAATCGCTTTTCCTTCGTATACGGCGAATCCTGCATGGTACGGGAGAACGTGATAGTTGGTTAGCACAAAACCACGAGGATGAATTATCGCGCCACTACCTGTCGCGCCTGCGCCCGTGTTAGGGGCCTGCGTGAACAATGAAACAACCGCCGGTTCGGCCTTTTCAATGACATCAACAAGTGGCGTACGCCGTACCGAGGATTCGGCTAGCTGTCCGCTGGCGGCGCGACCACCTATCGTTAATGCAATAAGCATATTGAAACCAGTGATTCGCAAATTCCAACAACGATTTATTGAAAGCAACGGCATTTTAGAGTCCAGTTTTTCCACGAAGTTTTTTTAAAGCGACAGCAATGCTGTTGGCTAGATATCAATATTACCGTCTCTGATTAACAAGTGTATTTGTAATGAATCGACGTTCGGCTTTTTAGAATGTGCGGAGGCATTCTTTAGCCTTGAAGGTACTCTGGCAATCGACGAACCGCTCCCGACCGGTCAACGCAGGCGATTTCGCTTTTTGCGATTACGACCCGTTGCTGGTCGACATCGCGTAAAAGAAGATAGCTATGTCGGATGCGAGCTCCTCGGGCGTGTTCTACGGTCGTCGTGAGTGTTAGCTCGTCATCGAATTCAGCAGGAAACAGATACTCGATTTCCATTTTTCGAACCACCAGCATGAGACCCGAGGCTTCGAGAGATTTATAGGAGAAACCCATCGATCGCATCATCTCAACTCGACCTCGTTCAAAATAGTTGAGATACTGAGCGTGATGAACGCGGCCTTGACCGTCAGTTTCGTGATAGCGAACGCGAATGGATATTTTTTTCGGCGACAACGTTTGTAAAATCCTTTCGAGAGAGTACGTCAAGAGTTGAATGTCGACTTGGTAATATCTAAGTAGACGCAGCATATCATATCGAACCGAATGGTTTATACTCACGGCCTATGAATACTGATCCCGTCAACGAAAACTTATCGGTAGAAAAACTGGCACCGATAAGTATGCCTCCAGAGGGTTCGCCAACTCCACGGAAGGCACATTTGCTCGTCAAAAAAACGCCCAAAGCATATGTCTGGTTTGCGTGGATACTGAAATTTTCGGCAACCTGTTATTTGGCCGTTTTAATACTGATGATCCTTCTGGAATCGTCGTTGGTGTTTCCAGGTTCGCCGAGCACGGCTGGGGATTGGAGTCACCCTGGAATTGCCCTTGAAGAAGTCGTTTTTGTTTCGGCGGACGGAACACAACTCCATGGGTTCTTTTTTCCAAACCCGAAATCGGATCAATACTTGCTTTTCTGTCATGGCAACGGCGAAAACATCGCAACAATCGCAAGTGAAATGGATTTGCTGAGGAAGCAATTGAACGTTTCAGTCTTCGCGTTCGATTATCGTGGTTACGGAAAATCGGGAGGGAGTCCTTGGGAGGAAGGGGTCTTGGCTGACGGAGAGGCCGCTGCGGTGTGGCTCGCGGATCGATCGCAACAGCCGATAGAAAACTTGATCATCATGGGAAGGTCGCTTGGTGGAGGCGTTGCTGTGCATCTTGCATCGCTCGTTGATCCGCAAGCACTGATACTTGATCGTACATTCAGCAGTACCGTCGATGTGGCTGCCGATCGTTATTGGTGGCTCCCAGTGCGATACGTGATGAGGAATCAATTCTGGTCGATAGTGCGAATCAAACGCTATGAGGGCCCGCTGTTTCAAATGCATGGTGATAAAGATGAAGTCATACCGATTTGGTCTGGAAAAAAACTTTTTACAGCGTCTCCTTCCGAGGACAAATTCTTCATGGAGATTGCCGATCTGTATCACAACGATCCATGGCCGCAAGAGTTTCTTGGCCAGTTAGACGGTTTTCTCAACGGGGAAGAAGAGCAACCATCGAAGGAGTCGCTCATAAAGGCGAATACGCCGACGCCAAATTTAAATGGCAATGCAACCGAAGTAATCCCAATAGCACCCGAAGCGATTCCTTTAAATTTAAATATTGAGAAGCAATCGCGATCCTCGGGGCTTTTCGATTCAACATCTTTAAGCAGTCGCGTATCTAGAAGTTGCGTCCCTAGCAGTAGTAATGCCATTTGTAATTCGCGGGGGAAAGATGCCTGACTCGCGACATGTCTTTGAAGTTCTCGACACACCAGAAAGCATTGCTTCCGTTCCATCAACGGTTGTTGTATTCGGTGCCGATAGCTTTTTAAAACAGCATGCCATTGAAACCATTCTCGAGCGATCGGGATGCGATCGGTCGTCCGTGAAAAAAATCGAAGGCGAGTCGGCTGCTTGGCGAGACATCCATGACGCACTTGCCTCTCGTTCGTTGTTTGACGACGATGGCAGACGTGTTTCGGTGGTTAAGGATGCCGATTCGTTTGTATCGAAGAATCGAGCTCCTCTAGAAAAATGGTCCGAACGATCTTCTGAGAAGGGTTTTGAAGATGCGACCTTACTTTTGGAGCTGAACTCGTTTCCTGGTAATACAAAGCTCTACAAGTTGGTCCTTAAGCAGGGGCTGGTAGTAGATTGCAACCCGCCGCTCAAACCGCGTTCGAAAACAAATTTAGACGAAACGGCAATTCAAAAGTGGATCATCAAGTGGGGCAAAGGACACCACGCGGTTCAGCTAACGACTCAACAAGCAAACATATTAGTGGAACGCGTCGGGGCGGTTTTCGGATTACTCGATTGCGAACTGGCGAAGCTCGCATTATTTGCGGATTCTCAGCAGCATGTTTCTGATGCGCATGTGAAAGAGATGGTTGGCGGTTGGCGAACCAAGACTGCCTGGGAAATTGCTGACAGCATTGCAGAAGGAAGAATCCATCACGCCATGGAACAGATCGATCGGCTTATGATCAGCGGCCAAAACGCAATTGGTTTAAGTGCTCAACTTTCTTGGTCTTTCCGTCGCTTTGGGTTGGCCGCCCATGTCGTGGAGCAGCAGGAACGCTATGGCGCTAAGGTCGCGCTGAACCGAGCACTTGAACAGGCCGGATTTCGCGTTTACGAAGTCGATGATGCCGCGCGGCGGTTGAAGCGGATCGGTCGAGCGCGAGCGAAACTTATTTTGCCTTGGCTCAAGGACTTAGATATGAAGCTCAAGGGCTCGCACTCTGGTGACGATCGGTCACGGTTCGCGTTGGAAGAATTTGTGATGCGGATGGGTTGATTTACGTGAATATCGGTTACTTGGCTGCGGTTAACTTGACCTTCTTGACTGCTCGATCGACAATCAGATGGGCAAAATTGGTTTGTTTGGCTGTTTACAAGGCGTTTTGACGCTGAGGGATTTGTTTTCATGAGTATTGCTCCATCACCGATTGAGGGCACTTCGTCGGCAGATCGCCACTTGCCTAACGCTTCAACGGCAAGCAAATCCGTCCCTGACCGAGCCGGTCGCTTCGGCGATTTTGGTGGACGCTATGTTCCTGAAACACTGACTCGAGCTTTGGAAGAACTGACAGTCGAGTACGCGAAAGCTCAGGCCGACCCGGACTTTCATGCGGAACTGGATGAACTGCTGCACCGATTCGTTGGGAGACCAAGTCCTCTTTATCATGCGGCCCGATTCAGCAAGCACTTGGGCGGTGGGCAAATCTGGCTGAAGCGTGAAGACTTGAACCACACTGGTGCCCACAAGATTAATAACACATTAGGGCAGGGGCTGCTCACCCTAAGAATGGGAAAAAAGAGAGTCATCGCCGAAACCGGTGCAGGGCAGCATGGTGTTGCCAGTGCAACCGCTTGCGCTCACTTTGGGTTGCCTTGCGTGGTCTACATGGGTGCAGAGGACGTTCGCCGACAAAAGCCAAACGTATTCAGCATGCGTCTCATGGGTGCAGAAGTGCGACCGGTCGAATCTGGTTCCCGAACGCTTCGTGATGCAGTGAACGAGGCCATGCGTGATTGGATGAGCAGCGTTGAGAACACGCACTACATCATCGGATCAGTAATCGGACCGCATCCGTTTCCGATGATTGTACGTGATTTCCAAAGCGTTATTGGAACCGAATGCAGGCAGCAATGCTTAGAATCGATTGGGCGGTTGCCGGACAAAATAGTCGCATGCGTCGGCGGTGGCAGCAACGCAGCCGGAATGTTCTACCCCTTCGTCGAAGATACATCCGTGGAGTTGATTGGAGTCGAGGCGGGCGGCCGAGGAAGCGAGCCTGGCGATCACGCGTCGCCGCTTTCGTATGGCTCACCGGGTGTTCTGCACGGTAGTTACAGCTACGTGATGCAAGACGAGGACGGCCAAACTTCGGATGTCCACAGCATGTCGGCTGGGTTGGATTATCCCGGTGTCGGACCAGAGCACAGTTACTGGAAAGATACGGATCGTGTTCGTTACACCGCTTGTCGCGACGACGAGGCACTTGCAGCGTTTGACTTTCTAGCAAAATCCGAAGGAATTCTTTCGGCTCTTGAAACCTGTCACGCCGTTGCAAAAGCGGCTGAAATTGCAAAGACCATGAAGCCCGACGAGCACTTAGTGATTTGCTTGAGCGGTCGCGGCGACAAAGACGCAGGCGAAATCGCGCGGTTGCGGGGACAAGAGTGGTAGTGTTTTCGAAGTGCGGCTCGCGTGATACGTTATGAGCCGCAATTCGTCCTGGGGCATCCTCCACCAGTTAACACTCTAGAAATATTTTATGTCCGCAATTGATGATCTCTTTGTTCGGCTTCGGAGCGAAGGCAAGAAAGCATTTTTACCATTTGTCACGGCCGGTGATCCGGACCTAGCAATGACAACCGAACTGCTGAAGATGCTTGATGAGGCGGGCTGCAGTATGGCAGAAGTCGGAATCCCTTACAGCGATCCAATCGCCGATGGGCCCGTGATTCAAGCTTCTTATACAAGAGCTTTAAACAAAAAGATTAAGCTCAAAGAGATCTTTGCCGCTATCGGACCGGTCGCCAAGACACTCACAATGCCTTTGGTAACGATGGTCAGTTACGCCGTGATTCATCGTGTAGGGCTAGCCCAGTACGTGGATCAAGCGAAAGCTGCTGGTTTTGCTGGTGCGATCGTTCCTGATTTGTTAGTCGAGGAAAGTGCCAAGCTATCGGCGATCTGTAAAGAGAAAGACTTCAGTCTCATTCAGTTGGTAACGCCGACGACGCCACCCGAGCGAGCTCTCAAAATTGCAGAACTTTCAAGCGGTTTCCTCTACTTTGTTTCGGTTACCGGAATCACTGGAGCACGAACGGAACTGCCTCCCGAATTAGTCGACCGCGTCAAATGGCTTCGCGAGCGAACCACTCTCCCAATCTGCATCGGATTCGGAGTCAGTCGCCCGGAGCATGTCAAAATTCTCAGTCCGGTTGCCGACGGCCTCATCGTCGGATCAGCGATCGTAAAACACCTTGAATCAGCAGAGCAGGGTGGGCGAGCCAAATCGCTCTCGGACATTAAAGCACTCGCTAAAGAACTCATGGACGCGATGCGTAGCTAAGCGGACTGAGTTGCTGGATATTCCGGCGGAGCTTACACACTCGGTGTTTCGGGCGGCATCAGTCATTCTGCTGTTTTGTGAATTGCTGTTCGAACCGATTTTTCTGGTATCATGTTTTGGCTAATTACTTCTGGTAATAGCTGCGTAATTAAAAGTCTTATCCCACCCAAAAATATGTTGAATTGGTTTCGCATGACTTACTTTCGTCGATTCTCCGTCAAGGCTCAACTGGCCTTTTGCATCGCAACCGGATTCGTGTTCTTCACCGGTTGTCCATCGGGGAAGCCCCCGGCCGACACGCCAGTTGCGCAGAGCTCTTCAGCGCCCTCGTCAATTCAAGTCGTCCCTGATCAAGTCGTCCCTGAAGCAAAGCTATCTGAAGCAAAGCCATCTGGTGATGCCAAGGCGATTGAGGAACTTGGATCCATTCCCTTGATTGGGATCGAGAAAGCCAAAGATGGATCGATTCGCGGTGTTGACTACAGTCAGTGCGGCGATGGTTGGTCCAAGAGTGTTGCTTTGATTGCTAAGATTCCAACCGTGGAAACGTTAACGCTTTCTGGACCGGAAGCCACTGATGACGCGATTGCACCTTTGGCGAACCACCCGGGCTTAAGAGTTTTTCGGATTGCTCAGACAGGAATTACCGATGCGGGGGTTGCGATGCTTGCCAAACTGCCTCGGATTGAGGACATCAATTTAGATCGTTGTGAAATCTCTGACGACTCTTTCAAAAGTCTCTCGGAGAGCAAGTCGATCAAGCGAATCAGAGCACCTCGCACCAAAGTTACCGATGTTGGACTTGGTTATTTGAAGGATACAAAGCAGCTTGAGCTTCTTAACTTTTCTGATTGTCTTGCTGTCAGCGATAGCGGGGTCGAATCGTTGAAGGGGCTTACCAAAATGCGAAACATTTCGCTTTGGGGAAATCGCATTACGGATGCCGGCTTGGTGCACCTGTCGGAAATGACTGATATGGCTGCGATTGATTTTCAAGATTGCGGGATTACGGACGCGGGCTTTAAGTCGCTCGCCGGAATGTCCAAGCTAAAGGAACTCTCCGTATTTCGCAATCAAGTTGGCAACGGGGTCTTGGAAGCCATGAGCGGATGCAAGCAGCTAACCAAGCTGAATTTTCGAGATACCAAGGTCACAAGCCAAGGGATCGCCGATTTTATTGAAATGTATCCAAACGCGAAGTTGCTGGACCTGAGCGAAACGCGGATCAACGACAAAGCCCTTGCTGCGATCGCCAAGCTTCCAAATTTGGAGGACTTGAATTTGTGGCATACGCGCGTGACCGACGAAGGAATTGCTCTACTGGTCGATATGAAATTGAAGCGGCTGAATTTGGACGACATTACCGGTATTGGTGATGGTGCAACCGAGCATTTGGCCAAGATGACTAGCCTAGAGTTTTTGCACCTCGGGAAAACTGGCGTGACCGACGAAGGCCTTAAGGAGCTCGATACGCTTGTGAATTTGTCCGAAATCAACTTGAACAACACGGCGCTGACAAAGAAGGCGGTGGACGAACTGCAAGCAAAATTGCCAAAGCTTAAGAAGGTGACTTTCTAATTGTCCCGGCAAACTTTTGCTTGCGTCGTTTCTTGGCTTACCATTCCTTAGCTTATTCATGCCATATGCGAAACGCCCTTGTAGTTGGTTGTGGCACGATTGAAAATCGTACTTGAACCAACGAGTAAGACATTTGGGCAGTGCAATCGCTAATGTATAAAAAGCTGCTCGCCAGCGGGCCCTAACTCATCTGTTTTGGAAAGCTGGAACGGCTGGGTAATACTTCTTGTGAAAATGCTAGACTTGTCACTACGGTTTCGCATAACATATAACGTCTCGGAGCGACATATGTTTGAAGTTGAATAGGCGATACGAGACATTTGCACGGGTGAGCGTCATGTGGGTTCGGGAGATGTTGGCGAATACTTTTGTGCAGGCTGGGCTGAGCTTGCTGGGTTTGATGATCGTTTCCGCTGTGGCATATTTTGTCGTGGTAAGGTTGCGCGATTCCTCCCATGAAGACCAGAAAACCGCCGAAGACCTCATGAAGAATTTCGAGGAAATGCGACAGGAGGGTGACATAGACGAGAAAGAATTCCGAAACATACAACTGTTGTTGCAGAAGGATCAACAGGGCTTGTCGTAGCTAGCTGCGAATGGCTCAGTTGAACTTTGGTCAAGAAGTTTAGTTTCGGAACGGTCATGACGACCATTTAGATCGGCAACCTATGCGTAGGTATATTTTCGGCTCGAAACCGCGGACATGGAAGGCCCGGTTCAGAAGGACACAAACATTCGGTAATTCGAATAGCGTGAACTTCGGACCCATCGAGCTTCCATTTCGCGTTTAACCATTTTTCATCTCGCGTATCACCAGTGCGAACCGTCGCAAGGGTGTGGTGCGTGGGGCGATGGGAATAGTTTTTAGGAGTCGTTATGCCTCAAGGTAAGGATGTTGTGTCGGGCCGTCGAACTGGTGGACCGGGGAGCACGAAAAAGAATGCTTTCTGCTCTTTCTGTCGCAAGAGCTACCGAGATGTAGGTCCATTAGTCGAAGGACCTGGTGATGTGTACATCTGCGGCGAGTGCATTGAATTGTGCCAGTCGATTTTGGATCAAGAAACCAAGCGTCGTGGTCCGTCGAAGAAGCTTTTCAACGACATTCCGACCCCCCGTGATATCGTCGCTCACTTGGACGAATATGTGATAGGTCAAACCGGCACCAAGCGAACGCTCGCTGTTGCCGTTCATAATCACTACAAGCGTTTGACCGCCGATTGGCAAGGCTCGGACGTGGAAATTGAAAAGTCTAACATTCTTTTGTGTGGGCCAACCGGAAGCGGCAAAACGCTTCTTGCTAGGACTCTCGCTAAGATGCTCAACGTGCCGTTCGCGATTGGCGACGCTACGACTCTTACCGAAGCTGGATACGTCGGCGAAGACGTTGAAAACCTGCTTCTCAAACTCTTACACGCAGCCGACTTTGACCTTGAGTCGGCTCAACGCGGAATCCTCTACATCGACGAGATCGATAAGATTGGAAAAACTAGTCAAAACGTTTCGATCACACGTGACGTTTCCGGAGAAGGTGTTCAGCAGGCTCTCTTGAAAATGCTTGAAGGAACCGTTGCAAACGTTCCACCTCAAGGTGGTCGTAAGCACCCTGAGCAGCAGTTCATCCAGATGGATACGACAAACATTTTATTTATCTGCGGTGGTACATTTGTTGGAGTCGAAGAGATCATTCGCAAGCGTCTTGGCAAGAAGACGCTTGGGTTCGGTCAAGTTGGCAGCCAAAAGGAAGAAGCGGATACGGCTTCAGTCCTAACACAGGTTAATTCGGATGACATTCTCGAGTTTGGTTTGATACCTGAATTGATTGGTCGTTTGCCGGTGGTCACCTCGCTTGCTCCTCTGGATGAAGCAGGTCTGATTAAAGTTTTGAGCGAGCCCAAGAACGCATTGCTTAAGCAATATCAAGCCTTGTTCGGCATGGAAAATTGCGAGCTTCACTTCACCGAAGCCGCACTCAAGTCGATCGCTAACAAAGCGACGTTGAAGAGTGTTGGAGCTCGAGGATTACGGGGTATCGTCGAGGAAGCGATGCTCGACATTATGTTCGAGCTTCCTGACCAAGAAGAAGGGACTTCCTACACGATCGACGCAGACTCCGTCAGCGGAACTTTGATGCATCGCAAGGCTGCTCCAAAGCGAAAAGAATCAGCTTAGAAACAGTTTTTTCTAACGGCCTTACTAACTAAACACGTCACTCGGCATTCGTTCGAGTGACGTGTTTTCGTTGCTTGATGGGCTTTGCCAGTAGGTCAGCCTCTCCGCAGGCTGACTTCGTTCTACCAAAGTGCAAGTGCTCGCGCCGAGAAGCTTTCGATCCGTTAGAATCAACGCGATCGCAATGGGTTGCGATTCAGCTACTTCAATTCACTACCGATTGGTTGACCGCGAATGAGTACGAAAAAGCCAACGATCGAGACCACACTTCGAATTCCTGGAGCATGGGGGAGCTTTGAAGAAATTTCAGATCGACTACCGAAAGGTTATTCGATGTGCGCCGAAGGCTTAGCGATGCCAAACGGGCAAGTGATCGAAATGTTCCCGATGAAGCCTGATAAAGAATTCGCTGGAATCTTTGAGAGCTCTTGCCGCAGGCCAGCAACTGCCGACGAGCTAGCGATAGTGAATCGCTACACCGTAAACCTGGGCTTAATTGGTCCTGGCGGTTCGATGAAAGCGGCACAATCCATGATGAAGGCAGCTGCCGCAATTGTTCAAACGGGGGCGGCGGGAGTCTTCATTGACAATAGCATGCTCGCACACGGAGCAACTCTCTGGACAGAGATGTCCACGGTCTGCGATATCGAGGCAATCAGTTTTGCCTTTGTAGGTGTGATTCGCGGCAAATCAGAAGTCCGAACGATGGGGATGAATGTTCTTGGCAAGCCAGACCTTACGATGAGTCGCCAAGACTTCAACGAAAACACCGATTCGATGATTGATTTGATTCGATACGTTTGTTGCACAGAAAAGCCAATCGGTGATCGTCACATCATCGCGATGGAAATGGGGACGCAGTTTCAATCACGCACTATTGATACGGATGACGCCCCCGTCGGAAGCCACCTGCATAACCCGTTCGGACGCTTGCAGTTCGTGAACCTCACAGCGATTGGTGAAAGTAATTGAGCGTGGTACGCTCGACTTATGACGAAGGTAAATTCTCGAGATCGATCAAGTCCTGAGGACTGGCCCCTTCCGCAGCAGAATGATGAACCGAAGTTTTGATTCTATTTTCTGGTCGATCACGACGCTGGTGATGGTTTCGTTTCACGAAGGCAGCCAGCCCAGACGGCGATGCTCGAAGTAGTTCGAATGCGTGCTCATGGAGTCGTTCCGCCAACTCTAATCGCTCCCTGGGGCTCATTGCTAAAGCGTCTCGTTGATGAATATGCTTAGGATTCATTGGTGAAGTTGCGTTGGCCAGCGGATCGTATCGAACAGGCCTCGATACATTGTAGCTTGCAGAAAAAGCACCACAACATTTCTTAAGTGCTTAATGGCTTTTCGCTTTCGCAAAAACGCACGATTTAACGGCTAGTGTGCAGACCGGTTACGAATCCAACTAGCAAACGTTACGAGAATCCAACGTTACCGGAACACTAGCGGACTTTGCATTGAAAACGAAGAAAACCGCCCGTTCCCGGAGCAACCGTTTCGGTAATGTTCCAAGTCAGAGTACTGCTCCCCGCGTCGTTAGGTTCAATAGAGAACTGAGAAGCAATGCTGCTCTTCTGGCTATCGACGACGTATTCAAGTCGCGGTGTCAACGAGTCTTGGATCATGATATTGGTGATCTTTTGATCGCCGGTGTTATCGAAGCGAATCGTGAAGTCGATGATATCGCCCGGTTCTGCAACTTGGTGCGAAGCGACTTTGCAAAGTCTTACGCGGTTGTTGCCGAGTTCATAGTTGAACAATTCTTGTGGTCCATCTAACGACTCGACGCTATTCGCGGCCGCGTTGTCGACTAAAACAATCAGTTGATCAACACTGGTCCAATTGAGAGCAGCTTGCGTCCCCTTGATGAGGAGCGGGCGATCCAGATCGGTATACTCACCCCGGCGAATAATTGCCAAGTCTTCGTACGGCTTGAAGGCG
This sequence comes from Pirellulaceae bacterium, assembly GCA_031412775.1. Lineage (GTDB taxonomy): Bacteria > Planctomycetota > Planctomycetia > Pirellulales > Pirellulaceae > JAIYDQ01. The sequence goes on from JANODQ010000439.1 coordinate 17,798, forward strand.
TCGCTGATATCCAGTGCTGGGAGAATCTTGACAACGGGGATTCCACGATTTCGATCACGAAGGGCTTCGATGACTTTTACATTTGCCTCACGAACAGGCTTGTCGTTGCGCACGAGGTTATTCGGAGGTAGAACATCATGAACGCGAGTCGGTTTTTGTTCTAGCAAAGTCGCTTGCGTTGCAACGGCATGTTCGCTGAGGTTAAGAGAGACAATTTTTCGAATAGAGGAAAAGCGAGGCGAATAAATTGGAACGCGACAACCTGTTTGAAGCTCGACGCTGCCGGATGTTGTTTCGTATCGAATGATCGTATCTTCGGAGTCGAGTCCTACAACGGTTAGGTCTTCGCGTAGTCTCGCTTGTGGATAACGATCGCCGCCGTCGTAGATAAACTCTTGAGCGTCAATGTGTCGGCCAGGGTAAGGCACTCCAGGGTAGGGCAGGGGAGCGCAAGAGGTTGTGCAACTGCCGCAATTCGACAGATCGCCACTGGTCGAGAACTCGGGGAAGACAGGCGAATAGCCTTCCTGTGGGGAGCAGCATTTCCCGCCACAACCGACGTGAGCCGGACGTACTTGTCCAGGACCAGTTTCGTTCATTGGTACAGGCCTGGAGGATGGCATCATCGTGGAAACCGGTAGCAAATGCGACGGAATGCGCTGCGTGTTGATGGCTGGAGTGACCTGTAGCGAGTTCGCGGAAACTACTGGCGGTGGCTTTCGTGAACTGATCTGTTCATAGCCGACTGTCTGAACGGGTGGCGATTGCTGGAATGGGTGCTGGAGTAAGTTCTGTGCATCGGTTTGTTCTGACTGGGAAGCGATGCTGGATTGCCGTTGTGATTTTTGAAGAGGCGTGGCTGCTGCACTTGCGCGTCGCATCGAATGCGAGGCGTTGTGAGCAGAGTCTTGGTTCACCAGCGATCGAGAGCAGCCGACTTGCGCGACGAAAAAAGTCGTAACAACAAGTAATGAAGCTATCGTCAACGAGTCGGCGTGGGCAGGTAAAGACTTATTGATTGTTCGAAGCATCGCTTAACGTCTTTCCCTTCGGGAGGTTCTTGATGGGGAGCCATGGAGGCGAACCGAACACAAAATGTTCTGCTTCTGGACCTTCGATGACGTTGGGGATACGCGAGCCAATGCGTAGGATCGCCAAAGGTCGACCGTAGTAGTCAGCAGTTCTAAGGCTATCTTCAGCAACGGTGATGTCGAAGACTCGTTGAGGTCCACCGGCATAGCTAACAGGTTCGGCGTTTGTCGAGTCTTCTAGATAAATGACACGTGTTACCATGTCACCTCGGAGAGCCGCGTCAATGTCCGTTTGGTCAATCTCTACGACGATTGGAAAGCGATGTTCGCGTTCCGAAGGTGGGTAAGTCCGATCGATTACTTCAAGAGTGGGGAAAAGTTCCGCTTCGGGTTCGTTGGGAATGTTCGTCATCCGGAATCGATAAACGGGGCCGACTAAGAAGGCGGCTCGCGCTGGACCGGGTGTGTTTTCGGTGAACATTCCGTCGCTTACGAGAGCGAACTTCATCCCGTCCAGTCCTCGGAATTCAACTGGTTGAAAGAAGCCGCGGAGGGCTGGTTGCCGTTGTAGCTGGATCGCTCCTACCATGCCGGGAGGCATGTCGTCATGAAGCAGTGGAACGCCGGCTGGGAGAGACGAATGGCTTGCAATCTGTGCATGCAGTGTCTCGCTCGAACCGCAAGCGATTAGGGTTGCTCCCATGATGCAACTCAGAAGGAACGACGTTCGTATTGTCATGGCCATTCCAGCAAGAGTGAGTATCAAGGACTAAGAGTATTCGAGTAAGGATGAAGGAGTAAGGGCTTCCACCTTACTCCTTATCGCTTAAAACTGGATGTCGAATCGTTATCGAATCATCGTTGGTTGTTGGCAGTTAGGATCATTTGGATCCATGCCCATACCTGGAGTACCACCGGCTCCACCGAACTGATTCGGTGCTACGGATCGGCTAGCATGTTCGTAGGGTGGTCGACCTGATGGGAAGCCAGGATGAATGTTCTGCTCGCGAATGTTGACCCGGCTAGGCGGAGTCGGATAGGACTGGCCAGGCTGGCTTCGCACGTTGAATTTCATCTTTTCAACTGGGTCAGGAATGTTCATGTGCGTGTGATTCTTCATCACGTGCTTTTGAAGACCTGCTGGATGTCCCAATGGAATGTGTGGAGGTCCTACGAGGCCGATCGGTGTGCCTGTTTGAGGCATGCCGTACTGCGGAGCAGAGACTCCCGCGACCATGTTTGGTGGATTCATGTAGGGGTTAGCTGGCTGGCCATCTGGTCCACACATCATTCCGCCGCCCATGCCACCACCCATACCGTCGTAGAACATGCCACCGCCGACGATCGATGGACCAGACATCTCAACGTCCTTGTTACCGAGTCGAAGGATCGCAAGGATCGAACCACGACGATCGGCTTCGATGATTGGATCCAAGCCTGGCTCCAATCGTGTGCTGACAAGCGTGTCGATTCCGGCGAGCGCGTCGCCTTGGAATTCTGGATCTGGTAGGTAAAGCACTTTGGTGACAAAGTTGCTTGAGAGTGCTTG
>JANODQ010000440.1:0-4267 GCA_031412775.1 Pirellulaceae bacterium
GACGCCGGACGGATCGCTCTCAATTACCATTCCCCACATCGAGCCAGCCAAATCGCCTTCAAGCATCCCGACGAAATGACAGCGGAAGATCAGGGGAACGTCGCAATTCTTTTCGATTCATTTGAACATCTTGTCGATCCCGGCGAGGTTTTGCGACAAGTCTATGACTGGTTACATCCCGAGGGCGAACTCTGGATCGGTTCGATCGGATGGTATAACTTCATGGCGAGCCATTGTACGGGTAATCATATACCTATCCCGTGGTGCCAGCTGATTTTCTCCGAGCAAGCGATCCTTAAAACGATTCGAACGCTACTTCGTCGAAGTGATTACGTCCCAAATATGTGGGAAGAGATGGAAGGTCTGGACCGCTGGGACAACGTAAAGACTTTAAAAAATCGACCAGGCGAGCCATTAAACATGATGTCGCTTCGCAAGATCAGAAAGACACTTCAATCCTCCCCTTTCGAACTTGTCGATTTCAAGGTTCGAGGCTTCGGAGGAAAAGCGAACAAATTAGCCCGATACCTCGCACCTCTTGCACAGATTCCTTGGCTCGATGAAGTACTGCATTCGTACTATGCGGCATTGCTCGTCAAGCGGAAGGATAAGTGGAATTAGAAGTAAACGAGAGCCATACATCTTTCATGAGCGGAACAGCTATCCCGAACAATGCATCCGGGTTATCGAGATCGCGTGCACCGTCGACAGCTCTTCAATCCAAAATTAAGAATTTTCGTAAACTGTTCGCATTTGCGGATAATGACGCAAAATGTACTTCTTATTTTCCCGTTGATCACATTCTTGCGGGATGTGTCGTTCGTGCCAGTTGTTTCTCGCGAGTAGGTAGTCGGGAACATGTTTGAAGTTGTGATTTACCGTCTTCCGATCTAGCGACGGTGAGTATACGTTTTTGAGACGTTAACCGCTTGGCTCGCGACAAACCCAAATGCGATTTCTTCGGACGGATCTGAATAGAGGGGGGGGTTCTGACGAATCGAAATTCCATGACTGCCGAGAGCAACTTCTTGAGAAAAGCGTCGATCGCTGACCAGGTTTTTCCTGAAATAAGCCAGCTGGTCCTTGCGTCCGGTTATCGTCTTGGAACAACCATTAGGCTTTCAATCGTTGTCGCATCGCTCTTGGTGGCCTTGGCAATTTATTTTGTTCCAACTCAGTATACAGCGTCTGCTTCGATACGCGTTCGCCAGCGCGAGGGCGTTCTGCTCACTACTCAAGAGAGCCGTTCGGAGGATGCTGCGTTCGTTCGGGCGCAAGAGTCACTCGTAATTCATAACGAGACATTGCGACGCGCTTTGCACGATAATGATCTACAAAGTTATGTATCGACAGGTTCTGAGCGTGAGCAAATCGAATACTTGCGAAGTCAGATGAAGGCGGACATTCCGTCCGGCTCCGAAATAATGACGATTACGTGCTCAAGTCCATCGCCGGCTTTATCAGTTCTTGCAGCGGATGTCGTATCGAGATCCTACATCGAGATGATTACCGATCAAATCAATTCCGCTCGGCAACGACGTATTGCTGAATTGGAAATTGCAGCCAAACAAGCCGATGAACAACTGCAGCGTCAATGGCGATTACTCCAAAGCCAAGCCGAAAAGCTAGGTGCAGGTAATCCGCAAACGTTGTCGCTCAATGAACAAATTAGAATTCAAAGTTTTCGAGAAGCCTCGCAGAGGTTGCGGTCTCTCGATTTACAGAAAGCCATGGTCGAAATTGAGATCGCTCACGAGAGACAAAAAGAGACTCCGGCTGGCGAGTCGATCGAAGCTATATTTGAAAATGAGGTTAGTCAGCACCCCGACCTTATTTCGCGTCGCGAGCAGCTTCGTCTGATCGATCAGAAAATCCGCGAAACGCGGGCGATTGTTCAGCGCGAGGACACGCCGCGGTTGGTACGTTTACAGAAGGACCGCGAACACTACGCGCACGAACTTGCCGACGTCGAATCAGCCGTTTTGAAGGCTGTTCGAGTGCAAATGATGCCAAGTGATCATGCCTCCACCGCCGTGTCGGATCTGAAGAGTCGTGAGGAACAGTTGAAACTCATCCAGCAAGAGATGGCTTTCTTGCACGATTCGATGAATGGATTGGAATCGAGCATCGAGATGGCAGGTGGAACGAACGGCGTGGAATTGGAAATGATTCGGCATGAAATCGATCGCGAAGCCAAGCTAAACGACCGTCTTTGGCAGATACTTCAGGAATTGCGAATTGAGGAGCGTGCCGAACCACGTGTATCTCTGATCTCGTCGCCGACAGCGCCCGATGGCCGCAGTCGATCTCGACAATTGAAAGCAGTTGCGGCAGCCGGACTGCTTGGAGTGATCATTGCGGTTCTGGGGATTGGGTACACCGAATGGAAATCTTGTCTCATACGCCATACCACCCATATCGAACAGAATGTTGGAATTCCTCTCTTTGGGACGGCAGTCTTTGGCAGCTTTATGTTCTCGAAGTTGTTTTCATTTGGACGTCGCTATCGGTGGGCAGATGGAGCTAATGAACTTGTCGCTCAACTGCTCCTAAAACCCAATGACGATGGTTCCATTAAGAGTTTGACTGTGACTAGTGCGACCGAGGCGGAATCTAGTGAGCGGTTGGCAAAGCGGGTGGCTCAATTGCTTGTCCGTGACGGCAGGCGGGTTTTGTTGGTTGATGCAGACCCTGATCGGAAGACGTACTTATACAAGCCGGACATAAATGAAAATGCCACCTTTGTGAAGCCATGCGAGAAACTGCTCGATGGTAACCATGTTATTTGGTCATCGGAAGATTTTGACTTTGAATATTTGCCGCTGAAACAAAGTCCATCGTCCGTTGGAAACGCGGTACCGACCGGATTAACAACGATCTTTACAGAAATCAAGAAGCGTTACCAGGCGATCATCGTTCTCGGTCCGGCAGTCTTGTTCAATGCGGAAACGGTTTTGCTTGCGGCTCAAACGGATTTGACTGTCTTATCGATAACAGCCGGTATAAGCCGATGGGATCTCTTGAAGGCCGCCTGCTCGCGGTTGCGATTGGCGAACGTAACGCTGCTTGGCGCCACATTGGCTGATTGCGTTCCTCATTGCGAGCGACATACAAACATGCCTAAGGTAATGATCTCCAATACTCGATCGAAGCCAGTAGCGAATGTCGACGAAGAAACTTTGTACCGCGAGACTTCGGAAATTCAATCTCACTTAGATCACATTAAAGTGGAAGCACCGTACTCCAGCATGCCCCACGAACCCTTCAGTCGTCAAAAAAAACATGGCCGTGTCTATAAGTGGAATGACGAATGAGTCGAAAGGATCCTCTCTATCATCCTGTTTCCTTTTCCGTTGCCAGTGCCGCGGCTGGTTCGCCGCATTTCGTTTTGTCTGATCTAGAAGCGAGCAATACCGACTCGAGACACGTTAAGGCATGCTTCCCCACTGATTACTTTCAGTTCAAGGCTTGGGTCGATTGGAGTCTGGTACTGGCATTGATGACGATCGTTTTACCGATGATCGCTTGTATCGCGGCCTTGATTGCAATCCGCGATGGTCGCCCCGTTTTTTATCGACAAGTTCGGGTTGGAAAAGATCTTAAGCCATTCTTGATCTGGAAATTCAGGAGCATGCGACAAAATGCGGAAGATTCGACAGGACCTGTCTGGTGTGCCCCAAACGACGAGCGGGTTACTCGACTAGGCGCATGGCTTCGCGCTACGCATCTCGATGAATTACCTCAGTTCTTCAATGTGTTATCGGGAAGTATGCATTTGATCGGACCACGACCCGAACGCCCAGAATTCGTCGAGAGCCTCGCTTGCAACATTCCACGATACTATCAGCGACACGCAGTTAGGCCAGGCATAACAGGACTAGCTCAAGTTAAGCAGGGCTACGATTCGAATCTCGGAAATGTCGCGACGAAACTATCGATGGATATCGAATATATCGAAAGCGCGTCGTTGTGGAACGATCTCAAGATTTTGTTCATGACAATCCCGTATGTCGCGCGTGAGGTCATCGAATTCATTCGCAGAAAAGTGGAGCAGCCCGCTCAACCTACAAGCCGGACTCTGGAAACTACGCAAAATCGCGATGCCGCTAGTTTGTCGGCTGAAATTGCGGTGCCATTGGAGCCTAGCCTGGAAAGTCAAATCCATGTCGAAATAATGGCCCAACGTGCGGACTTAAAGCACACTATCCACGCTCCGCACGAGTCCCCGAAGCTTCACCATGCCAGTCGCGAAAAATCTGGTGAAGCC
>JANODQ010000441.1:0-2297 GCA_031412775.1 Pirellulaceae bacterium
TGAGTTGCCACCAATTGGTCAGCTTCGATATCACTTAGTGGCGGTTACCAGGGGAAGCCGAAACGCATGTCGAGAGTTTTTCCAAGGAAGCCTCGGGACGCTTTGGATAAATACCTCAATTGTAGGAAAAGAGCACGAGAACAATCCGTTCACCATTGGGTTAGTTTCATCCGACAAGCACTTTGTTCACGTGTTCGACGAGTTTTCCCTTGAGGTTGTGATGGATGAAATGAACACTATCACTGACTTCCTCGCATATTTAGAAGCACGACAAGCTTTTCTCGAAAACACAACATGGACTGTAAGCGCTGCTGGCGAAGAGCAACTTGTGGCGGCCTACATATCAAATGGCGACGACAGTCCACACCCATTTCTTCCAGGGAATCTTGATGGGAAGAAGCTCGACCTAGTCGTGTTTGACGAATCGCACTATGCGGGGCTGATAGACCGTCCGGAGTACAAGGCCAAGAAGCACCAAGATGAAGTAAGCAGGGCTTGGGATACTTTGCTGGAAAGATTAATTAAGCTTGGCGATCCAACCCTCGTGTATCCAGAAGTCGTTCAGTTGAATGATGAGACGGAGAAAGCACTGCGCCAAATGGCGTCTGAATCGCGATTCCGCCGGAGCTTGCTAACCGAGGCATTGGTTGAAATGCTCAAACAAGCCTCACGCGAGCCTGGATTACGACGGGCACGTGTATTCACCACCCGCGAACAAGAGGACTTGGTTTATATATTTCTGGTTACGCCTCGGCTTCCCAATGAAGACGATATTTCATATCGGCAGAACCGTGTTGCCGTATTACACGCCTATTGCAGGGTAGCCAAACTAAAGTTTCCCAAGGGCGAGACTTTTATCGGCTTGGGCCTTGACCATCCAGTACGCAAAGACCCAATGTCATCAGAAGATGTAATCGTTTTTACCTGCGACCACTACAGTTCTGAGCAACGTGCTGAGGCTGAAAAGATTCAGGCCGAAACTGGTTTCCTAGGCAGGAACTCAGTTATGCATTCAGATTTCGCGACGGAGTTTCCTTCCACCCCTGAATCTAAGATGCCACCGAAGCGCAGAAAAAAAGAGAAAACCAAATCAAAAATGGCCAAGGCATCAAGACGAAAAAATCGAAAGTAAAGCAAAGCCGGGATTGATGTTAATGAGCGCTGGCGACAGCTCGCTAGCTATCGACAATATTCAATTATCGCTAGTTGACTTTTTTGCTGCCGTCATTTTTCAACAGGACGTCACCGTAAACCGTGAGTGCCAAACTGTACTGGGGTTGGTCGCCCAATCCCTTAGCTACTTCATTGTTAGCGACCTGCGTACATTCAAGGACCGTGTGACCACTGTCCCAAGCTGGCAAAAATCCTTCCAACCATCTACCCGGAACGGCAGCGGCCAATGGCCATGGCGAGGCGATTACGGCTCTGCAACCGCGGTCTAACAACATCTTCGGTAAGCCAACTGTGGTGTTTCCCAAAGGATGCGCATCGAGGCGCCCCCCGCTACAGACGAAGAGAATAACTAATTCGACTCCGGCAAGCGCTCTAGCCAAGGTCAGCGGTGACTCTGCAAGTTCCCCCTCGTCGCTGATTTTATGAATATATCGCTTTTCCGTTGTCAGGCCTCCATGAGCGGTCACTACTACCATTTGTGCCCCACCGAGACCGCTCGGAATGCGTCTACCGGTATCTGTAACAAAACCGAATTCGTTGAAAGGAGCCTCTAGCCGAGCCAGAAGGACCTCTAAGGTTTTAACGTTCTCTGGGTCCTGTGACGCTGAAATCCAAGCCATCCTACGCCCATCATGTTTCGCCGGATTACGCCGCGCAGCGTCCAACCAAGTCAAAGATGGGCTGACGCCTATTGCTGAAGTGAGGCCGACAAACTGTCCGTTTTGCAGTATCAGGTTTACTGGTATTTGCTGAAGTTCCGGCTCACAGATGACAACGATAGATTTTGCACTCGGCAACGGCACATTAAGGTCACCCATGGTGAGATAGAACTCGTTGTTGCCTTCTTCCCGCTCGATAAATCCATACCTGTAAGGATAGTCAGCACTCCATCTATCTAAAACTTGACGGAATGTAGGTGTTGTTGCTTCGCTGCGTCCTAACTTCAACTTCCCCTCCTCTGCTACAACGCTGACTAGCTCTCCGCTTTGCGCCATTCCAAGAAAAACGACGGCAGTCCCGCTCGCGGACAAACCCTTTGCAAACTCACTTGCCCAACCGGGCTCCACTTTGCGCGGCGGCTCAATCGGCTCGAATACGAGAACACGGTGCGCGATCTGCTCGGC
>JANODQ010000442.1:0-5648 GCA_031412775.1 Pirellulaceae bacterium
ACATCAATTGGAACCAGGTCTATTACTTTTACGAAGTAGCGCGGAAGATGTCGATGAAAGAAGCTGCCGAAGTCACCAAAAATGAACGAATCGGTTACCTTCCAGAAGAGTCCTACCTATACAAATTCCTCAATGCTGAAGAAACGCTCGATTTTTATGGTCGGCTTTTTGACATGCCTGCGAGCGTTCGTCGCGAAAGAACCGAACAGCTAATTCAAATGGTTGGCCTACAACGGTCTCGTCGTCGTCAGTTGAAAGAGTATTCCAAAGGGATGACGCGTCGGATCGGGTTGGCTCAAGCGTTGATTAACGAGCCTGATTTGTTGGTTCTCGACGAGCCGACCACCGGGTTGGATCCAATCGGTTCACGCGAGATGAAGGATTTGATTCTTCGGCTGCGTGACCAAGGCAAGACGATCTTGATGTGTTCGCACCAGTTGGCAGACGTGGAAGATGTTTGCGATCGGATCGCTATTCTGCACCAAGGGGAACTCAAGGAGCTTGGACGCGTTGATTCGTTGCTGAAGGTTCAAGATGTGACGGAAGTCCATGCAACAGGGCTCAGTGACGCTGCGAAAGACGAGATCCGAGCGGTGATCGCCAAACATGGCGGAACGCTGCTTCAGCTTGATAACCCAACCACGACGATGGAAGATTTGTTCTTGGATATCGTCCGCGAGAGCGAGGCCCGTCCAGGTCGTCGCAGTGGGAGCTAGAACCATACTATGCGTCTAGAACCCAATCAGTTTTGGTCACTTTCGGAGTGGCTGTTTCGCGAAGGCTCGTTGCTCTACGGAGCAGCTCTCGTAATCACGATGGCCGCCTTCGGGTTTTTCGTTTGCTATGTTGTCGCAATGGTTCGACAAGGACCTGGCGAAGGCTTCTTTTCGATTGCCAAGGTCATTTACGACCTGTTTCGAACCGATCTTCCAAAGACCAGTCTGTCGCGTATTTGGGCCATCGCAAAACTCGCCTTCTTGGAAGCGATTCGTCGAAAGGTTCTCGCTGTTATTGGAATCTTTATCGTAGGGATTTTGTTTGCTGGTTGGTTTCTTGATAAGTCCGCTGATGATCCCGCAAAGCTCTACATCAGCTTTGTGCTTACCGCGACAAACTACCTGATTTTGCTACTCGGCTTGTTCTTAAGTGCTTTCAGTATTCCCGCCGACATCAAGAACCGGACCATCTACACGATTGTTACTAAGCCTGTGCGTCCGACTGAAATTGTGCTCGGCCGTGTTGTTGGTTTTTCGTTGATTGGTTCGGTTGTGTTGGCCGTGCTGGGATTGCTTAGCTACGTCTTTGTCGTGCGCGGTCTCAATCACTCCCATGAAGTGGCAACCATCGGCAGCGACGGACGAAACGGGGTGACGGATGTTGCTGGAGCCCACTCTCACAATTTCCGATTGAACGAAGATGGTAAAGGAGTAACGGACGAGTCCAAAGGGCACCAGCACACGGTGACGGCTACGAAAGTAAACGGCGAGACGGTTTTTAAAGTTGGGCCGCCAATCGGTAACTTATCAGCTCGCGTACCGGTTTATGGTTCGCTTACTTATACCGATCGAAACGGGATTGTTAACGCGGGTTTGAACGTCGGGTATATGTCCGAGTATCGTAAATTCATCGCCGGCGGTTCGCTCTCAAGTGCTATTTGGAATTTCGAGAACGTAAAGGAATCGGACTTCCCAGACGGATTGGAAATCGAAATGAACATCGAAGCGTTTCGTACTTATAAAGGAGATATCGTTACGCCAGTTCGCGGAACGTTGATTCTTCGAAGCCCTGACGAAACAGTTGAGAGTGAGCGCGTGAGCTTCCTTGTGAAGGAATCTCTCGATCGAAAAGTGATTCCACTGAAGCTATCGGGATTTCGCTTAAACAAGCCGGAGAAGATTGATCTGTTCAAGGATTTGGTGAAAGATGGTCGCGTGCAAATTATTATTCGCTGCGAAGATTCTCAACAGTATCTTGGAATGGCTGCGGCGGATTTGTCTCTTCGAGCAGGAGAGAAAACGTTCGCGTGGAATTTCTTCAAAGGCTACGTCAGCATATGGCTTCAGATGGTTATCGTGATTTGCTTTGGCGTTATGTATAGCACCTTTTTGTCTGGACCAGTTGCAATGGTTGCAACGCTGTCGTCATTGGTGCTTGGTTTCTTCGGCGCAAACATTGATACGTTTTTTAGTAATCAATACAACGGAGGTGGACCGGTCGAAGCGATCGTTCGTATCCTGACTCAGAAGGGAACGATGCTCGATCTTGATTTGGGGAACCAGGCGTTGGAACGAACCATTCGTACTATCGATTACGGAATGATGTCCGGCGTTTCGACTCTCAAGAGCGCGGTGCCTGATTTCGGTCGACTTGGTACGAGCGACTTTATCGCTTACGGAGTAGATTTGTTTGATGGACTTCTCGCTCGGCATTTGTTGATTGCGTTGGGCTATTTCATAATGACTACGATCATTGGTTATTTCTTCCTTAAAACTCGGGAGATGGCAGCGTGAACACGAAGGCTCTTTATCGAAAAGCAGCTTACATCTGCGGCATCGTTGCGTTGTTGTTACCTTTGTTTCTCTTAGGGCAACCGCCAACGGTCAAGTCTACAGGTTCGTCCGCTGAACCAAGCGCGAGTGCATCGGCAAGCTCTAGTGGAGGGTTGCTTTCTCAGATTCGAGATCGCTATGACATTGGGCAAGCCAGTCTAGGCCAACTCGATCCTGCAAGCGAAACGATGCGATTGGCAACACTCGGACTACGTGGGGTCGCGGCAACGATACTATGGCAAAAATCTGATTACTACAAGACAGAAAAGTACTACGATCGATTGTCGGCAACACTGAACCAACTTGCTCTCTTGCAACCGCACTTCGTTAGTGTTTGGGACAGTCAGGCCCACAATTTGGCTTACAACGTCTCCGTCGAGTTCGATGATTACCGCGAGCGATATGCCTGGGTTAAAAAGGGAATCGACTATCTTGTGACAGGAACAAAGTTCAATCGCCGTCAGCCTATCCTCCAATGGCACTTGGGCAAGTATATGACTCAAAAGCTAGGCAGATCCGATGAGAAGCGGCAGTTCCGAGAGCTCTTTCGCAATGATGATGAATATCATCAAAAGCTGGTTGGATACGGACTGGATGTTGAATCGGCCGATGCACGTGGGGCTGATCGAAAGCCCGATAACTGGCTTGTAGGACGATTGTGGTTTTTGAAAGCCTACGATCTTGTTCGAGCCGGTGCTTACTGCAAGAAGAACCCACTCTATTTTTACGCAGAGAATCCATACGCGTTGATGTACTCGGCCGAAGCGATGGAAGAAGAGGGAACGCTTGATGACAAAGCGATGTTTGCTTGGAGCCGAGCTTCCAACGAATGGGATGCCTATGGTGCATTGGACATCATGACTTCATGGGGACACACCGTCCAAATGGGTAAGTACGACGTGGCCTTGCAGATTGCGAAAGACGCGAACGCAAAGTTCGATGCGTTGGTAGGCGATATTCGCAAGGAGGTCATTGCTAATAGTAAAGACAAATTGACCGAAGACGAATTCACGGCAGTCAATACTCCAACGCTTGATCGAACACCGGAGCAACAATACTTGGTGGACGCCTCGCTTCACAAGTACATGCCCTCCAAGAACATGCTCATTCAAATGCTTCCCAAAGAGAAGCGTAGTGAAGCTCTCGCTTTGGCGTCGGATGCCGAAGGCAAGGAAGAGTACGCCGTGCACGTTGGTAAGTATCGTGATCAATGCAACTATGACTATTGGGAGATGCGTGGACGGCTAGAGCAAAAGCCAGTCACCGTTGCCGCACGTCGTCAGATGTACGAAGCGGATCAATTTCTCGCAAAAGGTGACCTCGATAAATCCATTGGTCTTTACGAGGCGGCTTGGCAAAACTGGGCCAAGGTCTTTCGCGCTTATCCAAAGATGATGACTGAAGAAAGTGCCGACGATGTGCTGAAGGCAATCAAGCGATATGGCAAGGCGGCTGATATTAGTTTCGAGGACTCCTTCGCATTGTCAGATTTCTTGAAGTACCGGACCATTCGCGACAGAAACAAGATGAGCGAAGTGGGCAACGAGATGTTCGAGACAATGCTAAAAGCATCAGCCCAATACATAGACGGTCTTGATACAGCGTACCAAGTCGGAGATGCGGTCCCAGAGCCGGTGATGGTCCAGCGAAGTAGCGATCCCGAGGAGCAAGGAAACAGCAGTGACAAACCCAAATCAGCATCTGCACAAACAAGCGAGAAAGCTACCGCGCGAGTAATTGCTCCTCCGGTGGAGCGAAAGCCGGCTTACGACAAATCTTTCGAAAACGTCGAATTTGTAACTCCAGATTCCCCGAGGGCGCTGCAGACTCAGAGCAGCCCAGCACCAGCGACTGAATCTGTCGAATCCTCAGATGCAGCCATGACCCGTCCACCAACATTGGTAGTTCCAGAGTAGATTTTAAAAATTGGGGTAGCTGAATTCGTAAAAATTCAGATGTCGGTGAAAACAATGGCAAAAGCTGATGTTTTCAGATGTCTTACGACATCTGCTACGTTTACAAATTCCAGTTTTTCATCTGGACGAATCAATAGCCTTATAAAATCGCCTAGATCGAAATAGGTTAGAGATCCATTTTGCGGGATCTGCGGTATAACTACATCGTACCCTTGTTCCATTACCGCTCCAAATTCTTGAGGACCAACGTCGATGGGCATTCACGATCGCTCTTACTATCGAGAAGACGATTTCGCTGCCGGACTTGCGCCATCTTGGAATCAAAAATCGGCAGTCGCGACAATAATCATCGCCTGCGTCGCAGTTTTTCTTGCCGAAATCCTGTTCTTCTCAAGATCGTTCAGCCTGCAAACGTTTCTTTCGCTGAGTACGGCCGATCTGGAGCGACCGTGGATGTTGTGGCGATCGCTAACGTATGGATTTACCCACTCGACGGACAACATAGGGCATATTCTCTGGAACATGCTAGGGCTTTGGTTTCTTGGACGAATTGTTGAAAACCACTACGGCCGAGCTGAATTTTTCCGAGCTTACCTGCTCGCAATCGTCGTCTCAGGACTTGTGAGTATCATTTTTCGAGCGGCCATTGGGCAGCCTACGATCGTCTGTGGTGCGTCGGGAGCAGTAAGCTTTGTCACGATGCTATTTGTGCTCAACTATCCGAATCAGACGGTCTATATTTTCGGCGTATTGCCGATTCAAGCTTGGGTTATGGGTGTCTTGCTGATCGCTTCCAACCTATATGGCTCCGGATCTGGAGTCTTAGTTGGGGGGCAAAGTCAGATTGCTTGGGACGTTCACTTGGTTGGAATCGGGTTGGCTTTTGCTTACTTTTATTTAAACTGGAACCTCGCTTTCTTGGCCGAGCCGTTACAGTATTGGAAGTTATTTCGCCGAAAATGGCTTGGTCCGAAACTCCAAGCGTTTCGACCTAGCGAAGATGTTTCGTCCGACGAAGCAGAAGCCGATCGTATTCTAGACAAAATTCATCAATTGGGCAAAGATTCGTTGACGTCGAAAGAACAAAAATTCCTTACCAAGTATTCTCAACAAGTTCGACAACGTCGAAACGAGTCACCTTAAAATAAACGGCATCTCGGTGACATAGGCTTCTAGCCTGTGA
>JANODQ010000443.1:0-2400 GCA_031412775.1 Pirellulaceae bacterium
AAATTTCACGACCTGAGGACTGCCAGACCCGTTTCAACACAACCGCTAAAAAATTCTCGGAAATCTAGTTGGGGAAGTTGGGCTAACGGGGATACCGGCAGGAATGAACGTAGCTTCGATTTTTATGGGCGTCGACTGAGGGGTGGGTACGGTGGCATGAGAAGTAGATCGTTATCCAGCGAAAGATGTCCGCATAGAATCTCAGATAGAAGGACCGCTTTCACAGCGCTGCTTTCTAAGCAATAGCAGCAGCGGAGAACCGTTGGGGACACGCACAAATAGAGCCAGCCGTATCGTTAAAGATGAACACATTTGTGTGTGTCCCTATGACTCTCCCGGCTTGCCTGAGCTAATCCTGCCTGTGTCCCCGTTGCTTCCATGGCTCGCCTCGGACCGGATACTGCCACAGTCTCTTTTTCGATTCTCGTCGACGACCAACCTGAGATGGATTTCGGTGGACGGCGCAACGCCGATGGGCAAGGTTTCGCTGTTTTTGGCCAAGTGGTGGACGGTTGGGATGTGATCAACAAGATCCATCAATCACACACCGGAGCTGACGGAGAATACAAGACAGAAACCCTCGATCCACCGATCCAGATCCTACGAGCCTATCGGAAATAGCTCGACTATGAAGATGCAAAGTTAGACGCCGCAATACCAAATTTTGTAACAGCCCAGGACAAGCCCCAAGTAGCACTAACTTCAGTATCCGCAAGCAGAAATGTCCTCTTTGTTCTTGATTGAACAACCACATTCCTGGAACAACTTCGCTTGTCGTTCGAGCGATCTAAATAAAACTCTCGAGCGATCAATAACTCGCCTGTGCTGTCGGTGCGTAGTTTTTGATCCCCTTCTCAAATCGCAACCTGAGCCTCACTTTTTCTGCTTGACAAGACTTCGGGCAGGTGTATTATAGTCGCAATACACCAATGCACACATTTAGCCGAAGCTATGAATACGCTCTCAGCACTATTTCGGATTTCACCTTCGTCGGGAGTGCCGATTTATCGGCAGATCATCGACCAAGTGCGATCCTTAATCGCTGCGGGGCGGTGGCCGGAGGGGACGATGTTGCCGTCGGTTCGGCAAATGGCGGTCGAGTTGGAAATCAACATGATGACCGTCTCGAAAGCGTATGCCCGCCTGGAAGCCGACGGGCTGGTCGAGCGTGTGCGAGGCACGGGGATGCGAGTCTTGCCGACCAATGTGGTTGGCAACGCAGCTCAACGCAAATCCGAATTGAAACCGTTCGCCCAAGAACTGGTGGCGCGTGGCCGCCAATTGGGCTTGACTTCGGAGCAGATCCAGGCTGTCGTTCAGTCTTGCCTGAAAGAAGAGTAACCCCATGATCGTTCAAGTAATTAATGCTGCAAAAGCTTTTGGTCCGCACTCCGTTCTTCGCGATGCAACGCTGTCGATTGAAAAGGGGCAGGTCGTTGGACTCCTGGGAACCAATGGTGCAGGGAAGTCGACCTTGATCAAATGCCTACTCGGCTTGTTGAAGGTCGATGGTGGGCAAGTGCAACTGTTTGGAGAACCGAGCTGGGATCTCTCGGCACAAGCTAAATCGCGGCTGGGTTATGTTCCACAGGAAGCGAAGTTCTACAACTGGATGCGAGTTCGTCAGGTGATTGGCTACTGGGGTACCTTCTACGAGAGTTGGGACAAGTCGGTGGTTGACGAACTCTGTGCGCGCTGGGAACTGCCACTGGAGCAGCGTGCGGGTTTGCTATCGCCGGGAGAGTTGCAGCGGCTTGCGCTGGTGGTCGCATTGGGTCATCGACCGGAGCTGCTTATTCTCGACGAGCCGGTTGCGAGTCTCGATCCGATTGGCCGTCGGGAAACGCTGAGGCAATTAATCGACATCACTCAAGATGGCGAGCATACGGTCCTTTTCTCGACTCACATTCTGAGCGACCTGGAACGAGTCGCTTCGCACATTGCCATCCTGGCGGACGGGCGGATCGCATGTTTCGAAGAACTCGACGGACTCAAGGATCGTGTCAAGCGACTCCGATTGCGTTCGAATCGCGAGTTGCCGAAATCCTTTGCCGTTCCCGGTGCAATTCGTACAAGTTTGAATGGTAGCGAAGCGTTGATCGCAGTCGCTCAGCTAGACGACGATCTGATCGGATCGCTGCAAGAGACCTGGGACGCTGAAGTGTTCGTTGAGGATTTGAGCTTGGAGGAAATTTTCTTGGAGCTCAATGGTTCCACGCCTTCGACTACCACTAAATGAAAGTTCAAAAAAGTTTAGTGAACGTTGCCTAGCATAAAAAAATTAGTGTCAGATTAGCGGGAATTAGTGTCCCAGTAAACTCCGCTCTGAACGGTGAAACGAGAACGGTGAAACGAGATTGAGATGCGATTGGGAACACTAATCTTCGCTAATCGAACACT
>JANODQ010000444.1:0-2767 GCA_031412775.1 Pirellulaceae bacterium
GGCCAGCCCCAGGTCCAGCATAAGCCACCATTGAATCTACTGTGGTTGGAGAAGTATTAAACTCACTCGGAAATCCCGTCATCGCAGCGAAAGTGCTTGATGAGCTCGTCGCCGTTAATACCACGAAGTCAGTACCGTCAACCGCGTTTACCCAGCCGCCGATACCATTCGCGGATACTTGAATTCTTGCCCCGGAAACAGATTGGTATGCACTACCGAAAACCCCTGCTTGAGCACCATTTACGAAAACTGCCAACGCACAAAAGGCAGCAAAACTTGAGAGAAATTTCATCTTAATCACCTGTAATTGAAAACGTTAAACACAAAACCAAAATGATCGGGTTCGTGAAACGCTACGCAGGTCGTAGAAGATCCAGGAGATTAGTTCCGCCAGCAACAAAGTCCAACGCGAAAACCCTATCTTGTGACAGATCCGCTTCCGGAAAAGACATGCTCCGTCCCAAAAACGCAGACCCATCTACTTGCAAAGGTACTGGAGGCGCACAAGAACCGCTGGGTGTTGGCTCATTCGCCTGAATGGCGATAGGAACCTCATCGCCAACCGAATCCGCACTCATTATCGCAATTGGAGTATCGCAACCCATGATAACTCCTGCTTCCGCCAACGAATTCCCAGACAACATGAATGCGGTAATCGCAAACAATAGCTGGAGAGAAGTCGAAGGTTTTCGGAAGTTAATCATGAACTATGAACTGACTGAGCAACAAGCCGTGCAACGAGATTTTGAACGATACAGGCACAGGATAATGGAAACATTAGCTTCAATCAAGTGGTTCTGGTGAAGATTCGCCAAAATAACAACGCGGAAATAAGTTCTTTAGTGTGCTTAAGCTCATCCACCGGGGTGGTTTTTTCCTGGTAGTGTTTATCGCACTTGTATCCATCCGACCGACAACGCGTTCAATAGCGATAGGATACACCCACCATCAAAGTCAATTTGCGAGTGTTCCGACTTAGAGTCACCTCCAGCCCAAACGGCAAAGGACAATGCTAACGGCGCCAACGGCTTGGCCTTGCAGCCTCTGTTCTTGCGGTTCAGTGTAAGCAATCGTATATCTTTGAAATCTTTTTCATACGCATTGAAAAAGAAAACTGACCTTCGATTAGACTTCGAGCGTTGTCGACAAATTCAGTCTGAATGCGCCGTTGCCCGATGGCGTTTTCAATCGCGTTCCGAAGCCCAATTTTATCCGCGGGCTCTATCATTTGGCCAGTAACACCATCTTTGATCAAAGACGGTATGCCAGCAATCCGTGTTGCGATTACGGGCGTCGCCAATGACATTGCTTCCAACACAACATTGGGTAATCCTTCGCGAATGCTGTTTAGGACAAATAGGTTCATTGCCTGATAAAAGGTCCTGGTATCGCTGATCTGGCCGAGAAGCCGGATAGAATCCCCACGCCCCAATCGATCAATTTTCAGCTGCAAATTTCTCCGCTCGGCACCTTCACCAGCAATCCATAGATCAACGGGCTTGCCTGAATCCTGCAGTTCAACTACCGCATCGATCAAGTCAGCAAAACACTTCTCAGGCGAGAGTCGCCCCACACTCCCAATCAAAAACCGCTCGACAGGCGCACCGATGGCAGTTTTTGCCTGGTCAATCGTTAAGCGACGCTTGAACAGCTCCGTGTCGATCGCATTGTGGACCAGGTGAATCTTTTTTTCCGGAATCTTCAATTGCCGACATTCTTCGACCAGATCTTCGGAAACACAAATCAGAGCTTCGTAGCCCGGTAAGCACCATTTGTCGATGCGTTTATACAGCGGCATACGACCGGACATGTCGGTCCATCCATGGAGCATGGTTGCCAAACGACATCGATGAAGTCGCCGTACCAGCAATCCAATGAAATTGGATTTGTAGTCATGGGCCTGAAGAATATCGATCCGTTCCTTTCGACAAAGTTTCAAGACCTGAGTCAGGACCCGCCAGTCCCACACGCCACGATCAGGAATCACTGTTAAAGGGCAATCGAACTCCTGAGCTCGTCGCTTCAAGGAATCCGCCAGCGGATCATCCGGCGGGCACAGGTAAGCCACTTGCGCATCGTACCCAAACTGCCGAATGAATTTCGGTGAATTTAGAATCGTTTTCTCCGGCCCACCACCCGTCCCAGCAGCAACCCGCAAGTGAAGTATTCGTGGCCGCTCACTCATCGTTGCATTTCAATTTTTGTACTTCCTTATCCAAACCAGAATCGATCCACTTTGGAATGACCGCAGCATACGCTCCGTTCGGGTCCGCCGGGCCCCGAAAACGTTGAAAAAGCGCTATCCGATCGATTCAAGTCCATAAGTGCGGGCAAGTTGCGTATCGCGCCTGAGGCATCTTTATCGTTTAAATACCGATGCGTGAAATCGAAATGTTCTGATCATAAAAAGAAGAGGTCGAAAAACCAAGAACTCCGCTTGGCCGAAGCAATCTCAGCGGAACAGGGACCTTTGCCTCTGGCCAATTCAACCAATGCACAAGCAAGTGACTATGCTTTGACTATTTTTTCGCGCCCCTCGGTAATGGCCTTGGTCGCGTTGCGCGTATCTACAATCAGCGGCGCATGCTTGACGATGATTGCATAGTCAAATGCAGTGTGATCGGTAGCGATCAGCGCGCAGTCCAGCGAAGCCAGGAACTCGGGCGTCAGCGATTGGCTGTCCAAGTCAGGCACGTCGTAATGTCGCATCGCCGGCAAGCGTGGGATATGAGGATCCGAATAGCTCAGCTCGGCGCCCCGTGCGTGC
>JANODQ010000445.1:0-5033 GCA_031412775.1 Pirellulaceae bacterium
ACCCTTCGAGGTTTATCGGTCACTCCGAGTAATCAATCCGAGCCCATTTATGTTCTTCGTGCGAACCCCTCAAGCTATCTTGGTTGGAAGTTCGCCTGAGGTGATGTGTCGTGTGATGGACTCCCAAGTAACCGTTCGACCACTGGCGGGAACGCGCCCGCGTGGAAAAACGGCTGAAGAAGATTGCCGACTTGCCGAAGAGCTCCTTAATGATCCCAAGGAGCGTGCAGAACATGTGATGCTTGTAGATCTGGGACGCAATGATGTTGGTCGCGTTGCGAAGTTCGGCTCGGTGATTCTTTCGAACGTAATGGCTGTCGAGCAATACTCGCACGTGATGCATATTTCTTCGAACGTAGAAGGAACGCTTCGAGACGATCTCAATGCGATGGATGCTTTTAAAGCCGCTCTCCCTGCGGGGACCGTCAGTGGTGCTCCGAAAGTTCGAGCGATGGAAATCATCGATGCGATCGAGCCAACCCGTCGCGGTCCTTACGGAGGTGCAGTCGGTTACTTCGACTATCGCGGCAACATGGATACGTGCATTGCCCTGCGAACCATGGTGATATGTGGCGGAAAAATTTATCTCCAGGCAGGTGCGGGTTTGGTTGCAGAAAGTGATCCTGCATCTGAATATCAAGAAACGGTCAACAAAGCGGGAGCGTTACTGAAGGCGGTTGAAGTCACTCGAGCACGCTTTGGAAAGCTTTAGAAAAATGATAAGGCAAAATTAATATGGCAGCGCGTAGCCCCATCACCACGCATGTGCTGGACACTCGAACCGGACTCCCTGCGGTTGCGATGGCGATCGATTTAGAATCATGGGTACATGACCAGTGGAGATCACTGGGGCGTGGTGTAACAGACGCCAATGGTCGAATCACGGATATCTTGCCATCAGATTTTTCGCTCAGCTCCGGCCGATACCGAATGACTTTCGATACAGGCCCTTATTTTGAGTTGCAAGCAGTGACTCACTTCTACCCACGCGTCGTCATCGAATTCGAAGTGCATGCCGCATTCGAACACTATCATATTCCGCTTCTAATAAGCCCGTTCGGCTATTCAACCTATCGCGGATCGTAAATCGCAGATCGGCTAACAGTGTCATTTCGGAACTCAGTCAAGCGGTAGAGCGACTTAGACTTACACACCCTCGATTGCAAGTCTCTTTGACAAACTTTGCTGCAGAATTTCCCAGTAAGTAAGCAACATTTGAATTCGTAAAAGTACGTGATGAATCGAGAGCTTATCACTGCCAACGCAGTCAGCATACTGGCGTTAAAGTACCAAAGATTGTCATTTGTATCCAAGACAACGGGATAAAGTGTGTCTATCTTACGTTGATCAATAATTAACGATATTGCGTGAAACCCACGGACCATTGTTGGTCGATTTTATCAACAGCGAAAGCTCCTGTTATCCTTTAAAATAGTCGTGCAGAAGAGTAACTCTAGAAAAATCTACTTCCGTAGTTTTATAAGCGCAGCGCGCTTGCGTTGAAAATGAAATAGGATACTCCATGGATAAAGCATTATTTCTGTTTGTAGCTCTTCAAATTCCGTTCTCCGCATTACGTGCCGACGATTCTGCGAAGCTCGCCGCGTTGTTGGCTCCCGTAGCTGATCGCGGTGGTGTGGTGACGATTCCACCTGGTGATTATAAACTCGATGGTTTGAAGCCTTTATCTGTTGTTTCGAAGACGACTGTTTGGGCTTACGGTGCTAGATTTCACTTGCCAAAGACACTCCGTGATAAGGCTCGAATTGTTTTGTTTTCAGGACAAAATGTTAGCGACTTCCGTTGGTTCGGTGGGCATTTTGAAGGGTATGTCTTTGACAATACCCGAACGGCTAATACTTGGGAACCCAACGCGAACACACAGGCGATACGCATCACGACAACTCCCGGTGGACGCACCGAGAATCTAACTTTTCGCGACATCACGTCCAATGGTTTAGCAGGAAGCGTGATCACGGTATTGGGAGATGCGAGTAAGGAAAGTGAACGCGAAGTTAAGACGTACGCACGGAACATAGCAATTGAAGACTGCACGCTCGAGCGGAGCGGCAAGTTCATGTGGGACTATGGCTACCTGTGGCAGATCACCGTCTGGCCCGAGGATTACAACGAAGATGAACGAACGATAGCTGTAAAGTACTTTCGAAATGATCTAATTCACGAATCAATTCGGATGTCTACCGGTGACGATCGTGTTTACTTTGACAATTCCAAATTGCTTCCAGTTTCAATTAAACGTGAAGGTACCGATGCGGACCGTGGTCATGATTCCATTTGCTTTTTCTATGACCATCTTCCAACGAACATTAAACGAGGAAAACAATACTTTGTAGTGGAAAGCACCCCCACATTCATTCGGATCGCCGAACGACCTTTTGGTGAGCCGATCCGATTCGCCAGCGATGGCGGATCAAGGGTCAAGCTGATTGCGGATTTGTTTCAGGCTCATCTGGCCCTCTATGCACCTGCGGGGAGTGGTTCTGGAAAAGGGGCGTTTGATCTTGTTGGCTGCGAGAATGTTATCGTTCGGGGTTGCAGGTTAAGCGCACTTGGAGACACGATGCATATTCAGAAATGTAAAACAATTACTTTCGCCAACAACCAAATCACTGGTTCGCGAATGGGGGCTTTCTTTCTCGCCGAATTTTGTCAAAACGCGACGATCATAGGAAATACGGTCGACGGTACAAATGGCTCGCGTGTCGTCAGTGTCGAAAAGTCTTGCCGGGACGTGACGATGGTCGGTAATACCTTTCGAGGTGGTGGTCGAGGATCATGGATCAACCAACCACGCAATTTCGTCCTGGCGGATAACATCTTTGAGAACAACACAACGAAATGTGAAACAGATCCCAAACGAGGCCGGAGAGCTTTTGTAACTGGTGATTACGAGAAGTACGCCGAGCTATATTTCACAACCTATGAGCCAGATGGAAGCTATGGTAACGTTACCATTCGCGGCAACATCTTTACCAGTGGCCCTCATGCGACAGATGCGATTACATTTGCACGGGGTGGCGAGAACATACTCGTCACCGATAAAATTTTCCAAGGCCTCATAACAACGATTGCTGAGCCAATCGGCTGCAAAAACGTGATGATGAGTGGCAACGTTACGACGCGATTTGCTTCGGATACGGAACTTATGAAATGAGCCTTCGTGATGGCGTTAAACAAAAGTTTTCGGACAATGAGCCAGAAGCGGTTTTATATGACAAAGTAGTCTTTAACCGACTGAATCCGTGGAAATCGTTGCTTGATAAATCACTGCTAAGCGTCCAGAAATTTTTGTACTAGGCTCTGAATAGAATCTCATGACTATCCAATTTCATTTAAGCTTATTTCTCCAACGGTTCGCAATGATTTATGTGCTCATGTTTCTTCATGTTTTCGGCCCAGCACGTGCTGATGATCTTCGCTTACCCGATCCATTAAAACTTGCTGACGGCATGTTGGTTAAAACTCCAAGTGAATGGGAGAAGCGTCGCGCGGAAATTGTCTCGCTATATGAAACCCATGTTTATGGGCCTCGTGTTAAAAGTGATGCGAAGGCGAGCTTTGAAGTGCGTTCTGAGAAGCCTGACGCACTTGGTGGTTTGGCTGTTAGACGCGAGATTCGAGTTTACTTTCTTGGGGACAAATCCGGGCCATGGATGGATTTGTTAGTCTATCTTCCTAAGGACGCCTCGGAAAAAGTACCTGTGTTTTTTGGTTTTAACTACATGGGAAATCAAAGTGTAACAAATGAGGATGATGTTTCAGTAACGCCGGCGTGGATAAGGCACGCGCCGAATGTTCCTGGGATTGTGGATAATCACGCGACGGTCGAAAACCGAGGTGCTCAAGCTCGGCGTTGGCCTCTAGAGTTGATCATTCGAAGGGGGTACGCGGTTGCGACTGCATGTTTCGGCGAGGTCGAGGCAGATGAACCGTCAGGTTGGACTCGCAGTCCGCTACGGCAAATGCTAGGTCTGCGAACAGCGGGAGTGAGAGGGAGCGAAGACGTTGGGGCTATTGGCATCTGGGCATTTGCGGCGGGTCGAGCCCTGGATTGCTTGGCAACAGTACCGGAGATCGATGCAACGCGAGTCGCCCTTACAGGCCATTCGCGAATGGGAAAAACTGCACTCTGGGCAGCTGCTCTTGATCGTCGATTTGCACTGGTTGTAAGCAATGATTCCGGTGAAGGTGGAGCTTCACTGGCACGCCGGAAGTTGGGCGAGCGAATCGCGGACTCTGTCAAGTCTTCCGGGTATTGGTATTCGCCCCGGTACAGCGAGTACGTAAACCGAGAGGAAACGTTGCCGGTAGACGCGCACTTTCTTATGGCACTCATCGCGCCGCAGCCGCTTTATGTGAGTAGTGCTACCGAAGATGTCGGGGCCGATCCGGAAGGTGAATTTCTTGCGACTTGGCATGTCGGCGGTGTTTATGCTTTGTATGGATTTCGCGGGCTCGATATCCCGACAATGCCAACTCCGGACACATCCGTCGGGGATCGTGTTGGCTATCACGTTCGCAAGGGAATACATGACATCCTCGAGGCAGATTGGAAGCATCATCTCGATTTTGCCGATCGCTTCTTGAAACCGTGATAAGCCTATCCTACTTTGGGGCTAAGTGATTTCGATTATTGCTTTGGTGGGGTGGTTCTGGCGACTCCCAACCTTTGGGCGCGTTGACTTTGACGACATCTCGTCCTGAGTTGTCATAAATACGAAGGTTGTCAGTAATCGTGCCACCGGTTGATCTTCTCCAGCAATGAATCGCTTCGCCATCGCTCTTAATAACGTTATCGCTAACTTCATCGCCAGACAAATTGAAGTTGGGTTCGATAGATGTAGTTGCCGTCTCCATGTAGTTGTGGTTACATCGGACATTACTCAGTTTGCCGCGAAAGGAGGGATGACCGAGTAAGTATCCGCTTCCGTTGGGATGGTTCTTCCAGGAATTTAGTGGGTAGGTGAGAAAAAGCCGCGGTTAGGGTAATCTTGCGAAATACTTCTCGTTGT
>JANODQ010000446.1:0-2210 GCA_031412775.1 Pirellulaceae bacterium
TCAAAAAGCGAGTTTGCTAAGCAAACTTGGGCTTCATCGCGGACAAGATTTGCTATTTTTTTTCCCAAGGACCTATCAAGACATCGCGCCATTCTGTAAGGTCGCAGACTTGACCAAGGACACACGCTGCTCGGTAATTGGCGTTGTGGATGCGATCGATGCGAGAACCACCGACGATGGCCGAAGTAGTGTTGGTGTGTTGCTGGCCGTCGAGGGCGGCGGTTTTACTCGCATGGTCTGGTACAACCAACCCTATCGCAGAACTACCTTCGCGCGGGGGATGCGAGTCATCGCGACCGGCGTTGCAAATCCCACGGGGGTCTCTTGGGAAATGCGTCATCCCGAGACGCAAATATTGCCTGCCGGGGTTCCAGCACCGAAAGGGAAACCGTTACCAATCTATCCGTTGACCGAAGGGCTGCAACAAAGACACATTTACACGGCAGTAGAAGTAGTTCTCGATAAGTTACGCTCGCAGGTTGTCGATGTGTTCCCTGAATCATTTCGTCAAGACTATCAATTGCTGTCAATAGCCAACGCATTAGAACAAATCCATGCACCGGAGACGATGGAGCAATCCGAACAAGCCAGATATCGATTTATCTTTCAAGAGCTTTTCGTCTACCAGCTCGCTTTGGCGACGCGTCGTTATCGCCTTCAAACCGACCGCCCAGCACCGGCTCTTCCTATCAATGGGCAAATCCACGCACGCATTTTAAAACGATTGAATCTGGAGTTGACCAATGATCAAAAAAAAGCTGTCGATCAGATTGCAAGCGACATGGGATCGGTGATTCCGATGAACCGTTTAGTGCAGGGAGATGTCGGAAGTGGCAAAACAGTGGTGGCGCTCTATGCAATGTTGCTTGCAGTTGCGCATGGTTACCAAGCAACGTTTATGGCTCCCACAGAAATTCTTGCGCAGCAACATGCGCAACGCCTCCAATCAAGCTTGGAAGGATCTTCTTGCGCAGTGGAACTTCTCACCGGCGGTATGGGCAGTCGCGAGAAGGCTGATCTATTGGAGCGGATCGCATTGGGAACTGTCGATATTGTTGTTGGGACTCAAGCACTTCTTAGCGAGCATGTTTCGTTTTCTAAGCTGTGAATCGCAGTCATTGTCGAGCAACATAAATTCGGTGTCGAGCAGCGAGCGGCACTTTGCTCAAGCCGAGTTCAACCGCACTACCTGGTGCTCTCTGCGACTCCAATTCCGAGAACATTGACGATGACAGCCATGGGCGATTTGGATGTGACTATTCTTCGAGATAAACCACCTGGACGAGCTCCGGTGCATACATATCTTGGTAAGCCCGAGCAGCAAGCGAGTTGGTGGGCCTTTGTCGCCAAGTCGATCGCTCAGGGTCGTCAAGCTTATGTGGTTACCCCGCGAGTTTCCGTAGACGAAGACGAGAGCGAGGCGGCTGGAGCAACTCAAACTTGGAACAATCTTAAAGAGGGCCCGTTGAAAGGTCTTCGGTTGGAACTGCTTCACGGTCGCATGACACCGGAAGACAAGAAACAAAAGCTGACCGCGTTTTCCAATGGCGAAATCGATGTGCTTGTAACGACCACTGTTGTCGAAGTCGGGATCGATGTCGCCAATGCAACGTTGATGACAATCTTAGATGCCGATCGGCTTGGACTTGCCCAACTCCATCAGCTACGTGGTCGAATCTCTCGCAGCAGCCATCCCGGTTACTTGTGTGTATTTGCTTCGCAAGGAGTAGCCGCCGAAGAGAATACGCGACTGGCCGCGCTCGCTTCGACCAACGATGGATTCGAGCTTGCTGAACAAGATTGGCGATTGAGGGGGCCTGGTAATTTGCTGGGAACGTCGCAGAGCGGACTACCACCGTTTCGAATTGCTGACCTCCAACGCGATTCGGATCTTGTGTCGGTCACGCATAAGATCGCTAGGGACATCATCGCGGGTGATCCACTTATGGAAGCGGAAGGATGGAGCCTGATTCGGCAACAGGTTTTCGGAAAATATGGGATGAAGTTAGAACTAGGCTCGGTAGGTTGAAGTTGAATTTGACTTTTCAGTGAATTTAAAAGTCTCTTTAAAGCCCCTGGGACAGGATGCCACGTAGGAGATATAGTAGGATGAACTGTTGCATGATTTCCCCTCCTCAACTGGCACCGCGATCCATTGAATCCCTACGAATCTCAAGAGAAACCAGCCAAGAAGCCAACGTCGAAACCAA
>JANODQ010000447.1:0-3510 GCA_031412775.1 Pirellulaceae bacterium
CAAACTTTTTGCCCGGGAATTACGCGAATGGGTGCGGATCCATTGCGGGTTTTAAATCTTTTTCGACTACTTCTCAAATCGTTGATTCATTCGCGTAGATCCGCGCTATTCGCGGGCAGAACATTGCATGAGTAGCACGCCAAATATGTAGCGACGTACGGGGTGAATCCGATTAGTCGCTTCCGCGCGTCTGGCGAAACTTAGGCCTTTTGCTGGAATATAAGATTATGCGAATGAGACGCTTGTAAAGTACAAAATCAGCGTTTCCGAATCGAGTGTCACCGTTGAATTTTAACAGCCCAGGCCATCCCTTTTCCACAGGCGTACCGGGAGAGAAGGGAGCAAAAAGTTTATTATCAAGAAACACTCCTTCCGAGGTGCTTATTAATCAGTTGTTCTTAGAGCTTTCGATCATAAACGCGATACGTTTTGATCAGCTGTGCTCCGGCTCGTTCGAGGGAGCCTCGTGACAGATGGTTACTTTCCAATACCCATGAGAATTCACATTCATGGATGCCTCGAGCTACAACGTCGGGCATCATGTGATCGAGTGCGACTAATCCAAGTCCCCAGCGTTGGAATTCGGGAAGGATGTTGTTGCTCATCAATCGAACACGTTTGATACTCTTGCGACCGAAGAGAAGTTTTAAAAAGCCAAACGGAAATAGCCTTCCATCGATCTTTTTGATCAGTGGATTAAAGTCCAGCAACCCGAGTGCGATTCCAACCGGCTTGTTGTCGACTTCGATTATGGTCGTGCAATCAGGATCGATAAGTAACTTCATCGAGCCCGCGATGTGCTGAGCTTCCGCAGGTGACAGCGGTACGAATCCCCATGTCGATACGAGTGCCTTGTTATAAATTTCGACGAACAGAGCTGCCTCTTTGCCAAGTTTGTTTTTGTCGGCTTTGCGAAGATTGAGATTGAACCGGCGTTTGACTTCTTCAATCACAAAATAGAACTTTGGGTTCAGATCCTTGATGTTCGCCAGTCGGCCTTCAAAGGCGTAAAGGTCTTGCGTTTTTTCGAATCCATTTTCCTGTATCAACTTTTCATAATACGGCCAGTTGTAGGTCATCATGAACGATGGTGGCGTGTCGAAGCCTTTGACTAAGCAACCCAGTTCATAGTTCAACGAAGGATTACAAGGCCCTCGCGCGTCGGTCATGCCTTCACTGCGAAGGTAGTCGGCTGCGGCTTCGAATAGTAACCGAGCCGCCTCCGAGTCATCTTCGCAGTCAAAGAAGCCAAAGAAGCCTCTCTTTTCTTCGTACCGTTCGTTGTGCCCGTAGTTGACGATCGCAGCAATTCGCCCCACCGTAAGACCATCGCGAAGCACAATGAACGTTCGCACCTTATTGCGTTCATAGAACGGGTGCTTCTTAAAGCCGACAAGCTCTTGTTGATTGCCGCGAAGAGGTGGAATCCAGTTAGGGTCGCCCTTGTAGAGTCGCCAAATCAACTCCATGAACTCGTGTTTTTGACTTCGAGTCGTAACGACCTGGATTTCATATTTAGGCATACAGAACTACTTCTAGATGAAAAACGCTATTCAAATAAACGACCGAGTCTCATCAACTACATTGATCGAAGCTTCTCGAGAGCTGCTTCCGTCGAGACGCGTAAATTGATCAGTTCGTCTAATGACTCTCGTTCTTTCTTAACAACTTCTGCCGGGGCTCGTGCTACGAACGATTCGTTCGAAAGCTTACCTTCTTTTCCTTGGATTTGTTTGACCAAGTTCTCCAAGAGCTTGGTGTTGCGAGCGATCTCGGCACCTACGTCGATAAATTTCCCAAGGTCGACGTAGACGTCCATACCTTCCAATGGCATGTGTGCTTGGACGTTTGGAATCGACGGAGATTCACTCCACTGGATGACCGTCGCACCTGCCATCGATTGCAAGAATGGCTGCATCGGTGCGAGGAGTTTTTCTGTCGCCGCATCGCAACGGACGCAGCACTCGAGCGACTCTTTCGAAGCGATGTTTTGTCGCGATCGAATCTCACGGATTGCTCCGAGCAACGCGGTGAATTGGGCGAACTGATTCTCGATTTGCGGTTGAACATGCGGTTTGATAGCGGTCGGCCAATCGGACAGCATGATCCACTTCGAATCGTCGTTCGTGAGATTCTTTAAGGTACGTTTGGGAAGAACTTCCGCCATGTGTTGCCAGATGGTCTCTGTGACGAACGGGACAATCGGGTGCAGCAAACGCAGCATGGAATCAAGAACAAAACGCATTACGCTCTGTGCGATAGCTCGTGTGTCCGCATTCTGCATGCGCGGTTTAGCGATCTCGACATAGAGACTACAAAAATCATCCCAAGCGAACTCGTAAGCGAAACGAGCAGCTTCGGCGTATCGATAGGCTGTCAAGCTTTCGGTTACTTGATCGGTCACAGTCGAAAGTCGTGACAAGATCCATTGATCTTCCAAAGGCAGAGACGCGAGGGGAACCGCTTCAACATCAATCTGGCCATCGGCTACCGATTCGAGATTGATCATTGCGAATCGTGATGCGTTCCAAAGCTTGTTAACAAAGTTACGAGCAACTTCAAATCGCTCGCTAACAACGGGTGCCTTTGGAAGAAGTTTGTCGGCTTCTTTTTCTGCCCACTGCGTTGAAAACTCTTTGCCGCACTTGTCACATTTGATTCGATGTTTTTGACGGTTCTCTTTGGTTTGGTTGACTAAGGCTTCGCAGTGTGGGCATTCGTACTGGACGGGCATTCGAACATCTTGCGTGTCGGTAGCAAGCCAGCACAAACCAAAGCGCAGAGCATCCGGACCAAACTTATCGATCACATCGATCGGGTCGACTCCGTTCCCTTTGCTCTTGGACATTGTCTCACCGTACCCGTCAAGAATCTTTGGGTGGATGAAGACTTCTGAGAATGGGATTCGGTTTAGGTTATTCAAGCCCATCAAGACCATTCGTGCGACCCA
This sequence comes from Pirellulaceae bacterium, assembly GCA_031412775.1. Taxonomy (GTDB): domain Bacteria; phylum Planctomycetota; class Planctomycetia; order Pirellulales; family Pirellulaceae; genus JAIYDQ01. Next base: position 2,951 of record JANODQ010000447.1, read on the forward strand.
CAAGGTGATGATGTCTCGCGAAGTGATCAACGTATTGGTTGGATAAAAGTAAGCGAGTTCTTCCGTCTTGTCTGGCCAACCCAACGTCGAATGGGGCCACAGAGCCGAACTAAACCAAGTATCCAAGACATCTTGCTGCCGAACGAGTCCAAGGCTTTCGATCTTCGTTTCTAGCCCTGGATCTTCATCGCGAATACAAACGTGAATCACATAAGAAGCTTGGTTGGTTTCGGTGCGAGTGCCTTCAGGGATTTCCAAGTGCGACTTGACGAGCCCAGACTTGGATTCCGATAGTGCAAGTAATTTAGTCAGCAACCCTTCGGCAGTAGATTGAGTTTCAAAGGACTTGCTCCAAATTGGAATTTGATGACCCCACCAAAGTTGTCTTCCAACAGGCCAATCACGTTTTTCGCCGAGCCAATCGAGGTAGCTTTTTGCATAGCGTTCAGGGAAGATTTTCACTTCGCCATTGGTGACTGCATCCATCGCGGATTGTGCAAGTTGGTCCATGCGAACAAACCACTGGTCGGCCAAGTAGGGTTCGATAGGAGTCTTGCTGC
>JANODQ010000448.1:0-2839 GCA_031412775.1 Pirellulaceae bacterium
CCTGTGGCATAAAACGCCACGCCTGACCGCCATACACCCGTGTCCCGCTGCCGACGCAGGCCGCATTATTGTGATACAGCGCATCCGTCGGCTCTAATGTCCATTCCTGACCCGCTTCGGCCAGGGTGCGCGGCGCTGTCCCCATATCCGGCCCTGCATTCGTCCCATACTGCGACAGGCGTTGATTACGCAGATGGTCACGCGGCACAGCCTCATACGGCAAATTGCGTCCACGTTCGATCAACAGCACCTTTTTTCCGGCTTCAGACAGCACACCCGCCGCAATGCCACCGCCTGCGCCTGCACCGATGACAATCACATCGTAAGAGTATTGGTTCGTTGAAAGCATTGTGAGTTTGGGTCCATCAGAAAGAGAAAGTTGACATCTATCGATCTCAATTGTGGCGTAGATTCTTTTGATGTTCTATGCCAATCGACAAATTACACCCAACTGCCTTACGCACACTTGGCCGACAAACTGCCGAACTCATTTACTCATAAAGCGGTGAGGCGGGCTTCACTTCCCAGGTTTCTCCGAAGAAATTAGCCGCGGCAATTTTTCCAGGCCAACGAGCATTCGAAGGCTCCGACAGATCAATCACAGCCCAGTCGGGAAGTTTGGGTACTTGGCGAGCGTTGTTGAGGTAATCGTATTCGCGATAGGTAAAACTACTGTTGATGACAACGTAGCGGTCCCGATTGAGTGGATTCGGATAGATCATTACCGGTGCATGACTTCTTGCATCAAAATTTTGCTTACCGATCATAAGTTGATCGGTTTCCCATTTTAGCGGCAATTGTTCGAGGACCTTAGCGATAGTCGGATTGCTCTTTGGATCGCCCCAGAGAATCAGGTTGTACTTGGCAATATATTCGGGCTTAAGTTCTTCAGATTTTATGACGGTTACATCGCCTCGCATTTGGCGATGCCACTCGTGAACAGCTCGCGTGAATTCGGAATCAACCCAACGGTCCACTTCAGCATGCCGCCCTTTCGTACTCGGTTTTACAAAAAGGAATGGACCCATGAAGGCATCATCGATTGGACCTTGCAAGTCATGCTTCTTCACAAGCAGTTCCGAAGCCGGTTCGATTGGAGAAACTTGTTCCCACGTGTCGCCATCACGACGAATTCGAGCTCCCCAAGATCTATCGGACCTGGATGGCACGTTTGCGAAAAAGTATTCCCGAGCATTCCCTTTAATACTCAGCTTAAACATTTCGAAGCTGTCGACGTCGTTAAGTTTTTCAACGTAGATATCGCTCAGATTCGGCGGGACTTGATCGGCTGGGAAATGAATCGAAAAGTCTCTCACGTTGCTGGCGGTGACTCGAATGAAGTCTTTGTTAGCACTGAACTGAGCCTTGATAGTGGCTGGCTTCCAGTGTTCTTCCAGAGCATGAATGGTTACCCAGTGCGCTGAATTGTATTTAAGCGTTGTTGTCGTGAAGGTAATCTTCTCGGGTGCATCGTTTGGTTTCCGTGTGGCATCGATGGCCGCGAGTCGCTTTTCGACTTCGATACGAGCCGTGGGATCGAATTTATGAGCGACGTTTGGAGCGACTATATGAGTTAGTTCAAAGCGTTCACGGTCCGGTAGATTCCAACAGGCGGCAGCCATGATATCTGCTGCTTGCTTCTGCTTGTCGATCGCCCCACTGTAAGCGACCGTGGGAAGCATTCGAAGGTTGCGAGCCCAGATCGGGCAGTCGTACATTTGCCACAGTGCTTTTTCAAAACGGTAGGGCTTCATTTCCTCCGACTGAAAAACCTTTAAGAATTCGGGAGTCTCTGCGAAGCCTGCTCCAGGGTTGGCCGCAAACCATTTATCCGGATAGTGAACGGCGAGATGCCATGCTGCTGCGCCACCCATAGAGAAGCCTCGTATGGCAACACGCTTGGGGTCGATCGAGTATTCTTGGAGAGCATGTTCGAGAGCTTCTAAAGTATCGACTTCTCCTGCAAGCTTGTTTGCGTTGCAGTAGCGACCAAAAGGATGAATCATAATGACTCCGGGCGCCGGCAACGGCTCGGCGCTTGTCATCCGCGTCGCAAGAAATTGCAGCTCAAGTCCTTTCTCACTTCGACCGCGACACCATATGTCAGCTCGTAACTTTGGTTGTGCTGTTGGATTAATTCCATCTAGATTTGAAACCACTCCGTAAGGCTGCACCGATCCATCGATCTTGGACCGAAAGCCACGCACATCAGCGAGGCTTCGATTCATATCTTGAAAAGGTCTTTCCTCTTTTTCTAACGCGTCTGCTCGACGAACACCTTCCTTAAGGAGATCTCGAGCGCGACTAACATCCTTTGCATCAAAGAAACCATCTTCTTGAAGACCACGCTCAACAGCGATGGAAAAAATCTCGACATCAGGAAGGTATTTTTGTACCGTCAATCGTTTCTTCTGCTTTTGCAAATTAGCGATCTTCGACTTCAGTTGCTCCAACTCAAAATGAAGTGATTCGCGATCCTCTGCTTCGATCGTGATCCCCGGTGGCGGAATCGGACGGATAGCAGTGGCAACGTTATCTGCAGGACCATCAGCAAGAACAGATTGTGAGCATGCGGCTATCAGAAAGAGTGTTGCGGATGTGAGTGATCTCATTATTGAGGTGCTTCTGAAGATCTTTTAAATTAGATAGTGCAAATCAGTACCGACACCATTGTCGTATTTTAATAAGTGGAGATACCAGACAAAAGCAAAGAATTTTCAAAGTAGAAATTCTAGCCTTTGCCAACAAGTGGCTAATCTATTGTTTTTTTGCGATTCAGCTCGTTAACTGCGACCAGTTTGACTGGCACCAATGCCTAGCATCGCTGACTTGTAGAGTA
>JANODQ010000449.1:0-3344 GCA_031412775.1 Pirellulaceae bacterium
CTTTCGCGATGTCGGTTGGCGACAGAACCAAGTCAACGCAGCCCGCTCCCACAGCGCTGCGCGGCATCGAGTCGTACTTGGCCGAAGCATCCTGTGCGAATGTGATCCCGCCCTCGGCCTTGATTGCCTCAAGCCCCAACGTGCCGTCGCTGGCCGTGCCGGAGAGAACCACGCCTATAGCCCGCTCACGCATGTCTTGCGAGAGCGACTCAAAGAAGGTATCGATGGGCCGATGCGGCGTTCGCACTTTCGGGCGCGGCTCGAGCTTTAAAACGCCCTTGGCCATGTACAGGTTAGTATCAGGCGGAATGATATAAACGTGATTGGCCTGGACCATCTGATTGTTCGTGACTTCCTGGACGGGAAGCGAAGTGGCTCGCGTCAGAATCTGTGTCAGCGCACTTTCATGATCGGGATCGAGATGCTGCACCAGTACGAATCCCATGCCAGTATCGATTGGCAGGGCTTTAAGAAACTGCGTAAACGCCTCTAACCCACCGGCCGAAGCACCGATGCCAACAATCGAAAACGACACACTGTCGTCCAACTCGTCGCGTTTGTCCGCGGCATCGTCCACAGCAAGGGGGGAATGCGGCGAGTTATCTGTGCAGTTATTTGTCACGGCGGTGTTTTCTTTCAGCAGTGCGTCGGTAATCGCGGCCATGAGGTCGCTGTTGACACTCTAAACCGACTCTGCGTAGAGCTTTGACCGTGACTGCTATCTTTTACCAATCCGAGCATCTACGGCGTCACCTCTCAAGTGTATCATATAGTGCGACTTACGGTCACATTCATCGGCTGGATACTTTTTACCATGCAGAGCACGGGGACGCTCGAGAGCTTTTTGATGAGTCTGCGTCAAATCGCCTTTTCCTTGGATTAAATCGTCCAGACAAACTCGAGATCGCCCAGATAAACGGGGCACACACAAACCGGATCGCTTGCATCCATTCGGGTTTGCGGCACTAATCGGTCTATTGAATAATCGCCGAGCGGAGTTTATGCGGAAGATCGGGTTGCTGCCAAGCACTCATTCCGCCGTCAATAAAAATGGTTTGACCATGAATATGTTCGGCAAGATCGCTGAGCAAAAACAGAGCCGCTCCGGCACACGAGTCAGCACTCGGGACTTGATTGTTGGGCGTATGAAGCTTCATCCAAGCTATTGCAGCAGGGTCAACATCTAGTACTTGATTTGTCAAAGGAGTTCGCACCAGACCGGGGGCGATGGAGTTGACGCGGATATCATAAGGAGCAAGTGCCACACACAACGATCGCACCATACTAGCGACTGCTCCTTTGGAAGCATCGTAAGCGGTGTGATTGGGTTCCGCCAAGAAACCGTTAATGCTCCCGGTAAACAAGACGCGAGCACGCGTCCGGGATTCGATCCATCGTCTCGCAAAGAACTGGGTAATAAAGTAACCCGAAGCGACGTTGAGTCGAAAGGTTTTCTCGAACGTTTCGATCGACATATCCAAATAGGGAGAGTCGATAAACGCACCGGCGTTGTTCACCAGCAAATCAACCGAGTCGACTAGACCCATAACGCAGTCGCAAAGAGGGGTGATCGATTTGCTGAGATCACCCATGAGGTCAGCAACAACCAGATGGCAATGGCTCGAATTGTCCGAGCAATGCTTCTCGCAAGCAGCAAGAGTCGCTTCGGCTGCCGCGTCGCGCTTCAACCCGTGAATCACGACTGAAGCACCTGCTTGAGCAAGTGCGATAGCTATCGATGCTCCGATGCCTTGCGTTCCACCCGTGATCAATGCTGTTTGATTATCAAATCGCATTGCGCGGCCTCAGTGGGTTTTTCTCGTCGGGTTGGAGTCGTCGGGTTGGAGTCGTCGGGTTGGAGTCGTCAGGTTGGAGTCGTCAGGTTGGAGTCGTCAGGTTGGCGAAGGAAATCTGAGCCGATGGTGCCAGCCACGGGGTTCGATTTTGCCACAATTTGCTAGACCGCACCGGAGGCTAGCGTCTACGGCTCAGGAAAAAATGCACTTTTCATCACGTCTTTCCGGTCGCGTAACGACTGGTGATAGACTTAGCTGGCGAAAGACCTAGTAGGGGCTGGATGCTCCGGTGTCCGGATCGCCGCACATGTGGAAGTGGTTATGGTCAATGTAAAGGACTTCGACAACTTCCTTGTCATCCAGTGTGTAAGGAACTGGCCAGCCGTTGATCAGCCGCTCTTCCATGTACACGGTACACTTGTAGTGGGCGTGGTGAAGCTGAGCGAATCCGATTAGCGGAATGAACCTTGGTGGATCGATGTAGTCGGCGATCTTCTCTTTAACGATCCGAACTCGATTACGTTGCTTCTCGCTCAACAGAGGAACTCCGCCGCGAACAGGACGAGCCTTCTCAAGAGCTTGCATCACTTCGTCATCGCTCGGAGGATCGAGTGCGACGACAGGTCCACCAGAGACAAGAGGTCCCATAATGGGCACTCGAGCGTAACGTTCTTGTATGTGGAATTCGAGCTCTTCTTGATCTTGGTAGAATGGGCTCACAGGCACCGGGATGGCAAAAGGCCCAAAATTAATACCCGACGATAGTCCGATACAACCGGTTTGCGTTAGCGTTCCAGTCAATAGGATAAAGCAGGCCAGGGTATTTTTGAGAAAGCAAGTCATAGCGTTTCAATCCTTCACATCCAGTAGTGGCATGTCGAGCTTAGCGGATGCACTAGTAGCGGTCGCTCTAGTAGCAATTGCGTTCTGCGGGACTAAAAGTACTATCGATGATAAGGTAGGTAGAACTTGCGGATTTTTCCGATCATTCCCAGAATTCATCCTGTTTTCAATCGCTAGCAAAATCTGAAGTAGAAAAGTTCATGACATCCATTTATCGAATCCTTGACGCAAATTTGAATCGGGCCACCGAGGGGCTGCGAACGATCGAGGAATTTGCAAGGTTTATTCTGGAGGATGGTGAACTTTCAGGGAAACTAAAAGCGTTTCGCCATTCGCTAGCAGAGGCAAGCACTCGAATCGACCGTGGTATGCTGCTCCAAGCGCGAAACACCCAAGGCGACGTTGGTACCGCCCAGACCACTGTATCCGAATTTCATCGCCCAACGATTGCATCGGTCGTTGTGGCCGCTTCGCAGCGAGTCCAGCAATCACTTCGTTGCCTGGAGGAGTATGGTAAGGTAGTCGATCCCGATTTCGCCAGAACACTCGAATCGCTTCGCTATCAATCGTATGACTTGCTTGCGACGATCGATTTAAAAGTGCTCGCACATGCTGAGCCGCTAAGGAAATCGGAACGCCGTGCTTGCTCGGAGGCTCGGCTTTATCTTTTAGTCGACTGCCAGTTGCCTCTCGAATCGTTCATCG
>JANODQ010000450.1:0-6680 GCA_031412775.1 Pirellulaceae bacterium
ACAACCAAGGCTTGACTCACGTGGGCTGCGAAAACTTTCGTATTCCATAGTCTTTCAGACATTTTCATTCTATTTATCTTTATTTAATTGACTACTCAGCCAAAATCTTCGACCAATTTTTTATACTATCTAATTCGACATCGCCACTTTGAACTTGGCAATCAATCGCAACTCTCCTGGAGTACAGCCTTTAGGCGCTGAGCACCTTGGATGCTCCAAAAGCGGCTAATGCCTGGACTCCAGCGCAAAGTGCCGGTGTCCAACTAGGATGGCAGCATTCAAGTTATTTGAGATTATATTTCAACCACATCATCATCGCGATTAAATCTGTTATCAGCCGCAGGATCCCGACCTTTTATAACCTGGAAATAGGCGAACCGATAAGCCCATGGAAGAAACAGTCGCGATTCGTCGAATCTCTAGCTTCTAAAAAAGAGCGACCGACATTTCCTGACGAATATCGTTTGCGTCGTCCGCATTTCCAACCAACGCGTAGACATCGCGCAGTAGTGCTTGATTATGTTGCGTGAGCAACCGAACTAGCATTCGAGAGCGTTCGTCTTGCATTTTTCCCGTTTTGTTTCCGTTGGCAGCAAACTCTTGCGACATTTAATTATTCGGTGAAGCAAACGAAAAGTGCCAAGAATAATTTTGGGAAAGCGATTTTCCGAGAGGGAATGGCTCAAAACCTCAGTCCATGTCGGATTCGACCAGCATTTTTTAATCCTGAGCCGTGGTCGCTAGCCCCGGGTTCCCCCCGCTAAGCTTTCCAACAGATTAAACATCAATCGCCGCGCGTTACCCGTGGCTAGTGCCGTCGGCTCAGGTTCAGGAAAATGCGTTTTTCCAAAATGCATGCAAAGGCTATCAGAGGTGTTCTACGTGCCCGCTTGGGCTACCACTCCAGCCCAGTTTTTCTCTAAGCGTTTTATAGTCGTTTTGACCTGGGACCGAGATTAACTGGAAGCTACTGGCTGCTCGTTGGATTCGAACAGTCAGAGCAGGATCGATGGGACAAACGACACGACCATCGACGACGACACTCGCAGTCGGGTGCGAATGACGGAGTTTCAGCTCGAAAATTCGATCAGCCGTATCAACAAACGGTCGCATCGTTAAGGTGTGCGGGCTTATCGGACTAATGACGAATGCTTGAAGCGTTTTACGAAGGATCGGGCCGCCTGCAGAAAGATTGTGAGCCGTCGAACCCACGGGTGTGCTTATGATTAACCCGTCGCAATTGTAAGTGGTCGCAAGCTGTTGATCGACGTATAGATCAATCTGCAACATCGAGTACGGCGGCCCACCTAAGATAGATACTTCGTTCAGCCCGATATTTTGATGAATCAAACTTCCATCTCGGTAAACCTTGCACTCGAACATCAAGTGATTGGCTTTGGAGTATCGCCCTTTGCAAACCTCAGGCCACACATCGACCAACCGCTCAGGCGATAGTGCTGCAAGAAAGCCTAAGCGACCGAGGTTCACTCCGAGCACGGGCTTCTGGAAGCGACCCATCTGCCGTGCTGATTGCAAAATGGAACCATCGCCCCCAAGGACGACTACGAGATCTACTGGTGAGTTTTCAAAGGCGTACTGGAAAGCTTGATCAATGGCGAGAATCTCAGCATGCTTACGAAGCACCGGTTCGAGCCGCTTCAAGGCCTCGGCAACATGGGGCTTGTCCGGTGGTGCAAGTACCACAACCTTGGGCATCGTTGACATGATCAGTGATCGGCCTTGTTACTCGACAAAGAGTGTTGAAGAAGCAAGCTTCAATATAGCGTCTTCTAACTAGCGATGTGATTCAGCAGTAGGCACATCGCCACTCGCGTTTTCGCTAGCCACCGTCGTCGCGTAGGGTCTCAATGATGATTCACGACTTCCCTGTAAACGTTCGATCTCCAATCGTAATGAATTCAATTCTGCAAGCAATGTGTTTTCGATTGAGCTAGCAGTCGCCGATTCACGAACATTTTCATCAGAAATGTTCGTTAACTTCGCGATTACAAATTCGGGACGCTTCCTGACTTGGTCGTAGATTCGCGAAATGTATTCGCTCAAAACAGCGATCCCAAGGGCATTCATGGCTCCGAAGAACGAAGTGATAATTGTGATCGAAGCCCAACCCGGTACCGCACCACCGACAATGAGTTTTTGAAACAATGCGAACACGATGCATGCAGCACAAACAACCGCAGAAAACCCAGCGAGCCCGTAGAAGGCTTGTAAAGGAACTCGCGAAAATCCCACCAACGCATTCTTCGCAATTCCAATCGAGCTGCGAAGGCTCTTGCGTGGGCAACGATCGTGGCGAGCAAATCGCTCCACTCGAAGCGCAGTTTGCTTGAACCCAACCCAACTACGAAGTCCTGGGAAGTATCGGTCGCTCTCATCCATCTGAATCAAAATGTCTGCAACACGACGATCAATTAATCCGAAATTACCGGCGTTCCGCGGTATGGCTACCGCTGCGATGCTGTGCAAAATGTTGTAGAAGGATCGGAACAAGACTCGCTTGAAGATGTTCTCTTTGCGTCCGAAACGCACTGCGTAAACAACATCATCGCCATAAGCCCATCTTCGGATCATCTCGGGAATAGCAGCCGGATCATCTTGACCATCACTGTCCATCAAGATCACTGCATCGCCTTTAGCATGAACTAAGCCAGCTTGTACAGCCGCCTGCTGGCCAAAGTTCCGTGATAGATGTATCACCTTGAGCCGCTTATCACCAAAAGCCATCGCATCGAGCAGCTCGGCACTTCCGTCAGTGGAACCATCATTGACGAGCACAATATTCCACTTGCATCCAACCGCCGAAAGAGTGTGCTTTAGTTCGGACAGAAGCCTTGGCAGTACGGCAGCTTCATTAAGAAGCGGCAGCACAACGCTAATAGTAGATTGTTTTGTTTTGCGTCGTACGCTCATTTGAAAATCAAACCAACCATCGAGAGGTTGCAAATCTACCTGGGATCACTCGCCGCCTTCAACACACACCGACGGGCTGGACTGATGAAAATGACATTTATTCTGAGCCGTATACGCTAGCCTCGGGTGCAATCAGGCAAACTGTAGTACAGGCAAAAAATCCGTGGATAGCGCCATCGGCTCAGTTCTTATCACCACACCGAAAATCACAACACTGAAAATCGTAACACTGAAAATCACAACACTGGCGAGCCGCGTGAAACGTAGCTCACAGAGTTAAGCAACTCCTTGATAAACCTACTAATTACAGTTGAGAAAAGAATCGGCTCAGGCAAGTTGTTACGGTCGTATGAATTTTAAGCCTGCCCTGATAGTCGCGAAGCAATACTGACGCTTTCGAGTTTCGACTACAATCGGACATCAACTGCTACACGCTTTTACCATCCCCACCGCCCCTACGAAGGCTCGTATCGCCCATGAAAACTCTCTCTTTCTTTCTGATGTTTCTTTCTGTTGGCGTTTGTTTGGCTCAGGAAAATCAATCCACTCGAAAGCCTTCCGATGGCCCTTTTGTACCGGAACCAGCTATCAACGGCGGGATGGTCATGGCTCTGCACGATTCGGATTCAGACAAACTCAACAAAGATCGAATCCACGAGGCCGAGCGATACAACACAGCCGGAAAGAACTCGACGAAGCTCCTCAACACTCTCAACATTCACAACCCATCCATCGAGGTGCATCTTGCTCCGAATCGATCGCAGAACGGTGCCGCAGTAATCGTCGCTCCAGGCGGCGGACATAAAATTCTTTGGGTTGGCCCCGAGGGATACGACATCGTGCCGTTTTTCACCAAGCTTGGTGTCTCCACAATCGTGCTTCGAAATCGATTGCGAGTCGATGGATACGAGCCGACGACAGACGCAGTGAACGACACTTTTCAAGCGATACGAATCGTGCGAGCTAATGCTGAAAAATGGAACCTCGATCCGAACCGAATAGGAGTGCTGGGGTTTTCTGCTGGGGCAGAACTAGCCGCCCCAGCCGCTCTGTTCTTCGACGAATTTCAAAAGAAAAACCAATCCGAAAAGGACCCACACGCGAAGGTCTCGCCTCGTCCAGACTTTGTAGGGCTGGTTTATCCTGGACCAACGCCGTTCACAAAAGCTCCTGAAACTCCTATCCCAAACAACGTCCCACCAAGCTTCCTTGTGTGCGCGGGCTCGGGTGACAAAGTCCATGCGGTTTGGGCCGATGAATACTTTTCACCAATGCTCAAGGCGGGAGTGCCGAACTTGGAAATGCATATCTATGGCCGCGGCGGACATGGCGGATCGATCAGTCCACGCGATGGAATTCCATTCGGTTCGTGGCAAGACCGATTCGTCGATTGGTTCAAGGACTTGGGATTCCTGGATACACCCGGCACCGAAACCAAAGCCGCAAAAGAAGTCGCGGTCTACGCAAAAAAGATGAGCAAGTAGTTAGACTTGCTCACCAAACCTGTTGCGGCGATTCGGGTCGCGCCGGAGAATCGCCTAGACCCGATCGCCGATGGGGCTGAACGAATTGGGCGTGACCTTACACTTACGATTCATCATCCGAGCGTAGCTTGGCGAGGATCGAGTAGTCTTCCAGGGTTGTGGTATCGCCTACGTTTTCTTTTCCGGCTGCAATGTCTCGAAGAAGTCTTCGCATGATTTTACCGCTACGTGTTTTTGGTAACGAAGAAGTGAAACGAATGTCGTCGGGCTGTGCGAGTGCCCCGATCTCTTTCCGAACATGCTTACGCAGCTCATCTCGCAACGATTCGCTCGCAACGCCGTCCTTCAAGGTAACAAAAACAGCGATCGCTTGACCTTTCAACGAGTCAGGTCGTCCCACCGCTGCAGCTTCGGCGACGGCTGGATGAGAAACCAGTGCGCTCTCCACTTCGATCGTGCTCAATCGATGTCCAGAGACATTGATGACGTCGTCGATGCGTCCCATGATCCAAAAGTAACCGTCCGAATCACATCGAGCATTATCGCCGGTTAGATACATGCCAGGAACCTTCGACCAATACTGTTCCTTGAATCGACTTTCATCACGCCAGATGCCTCGTAGCATTCCTGGCCAAGGCTTTTCAATGCACAGCATACCACCTTCATCGACACCGACGTGGTCGATCGAATCATCCAAAATGCGAGGCACAATTCCAGGCAGCGGCTTTGTGCAAGAGCCCGGCTTGGTGGCGATTGCTCCCGGTAGTGGGGACATCATGATGCCACCGGTTTCTGTTTGCCACCATGTGTCAACGATCGGGCAATTCGCATTGCCGATTTTATGGTGGTACCACATCCAAGCTTCTGGGTTGATCCCTTCGCCGACGCTTCCCAGCAATCGCAAACTCGACAGATCATGCTGATCGACGTGATGGTCTCCCCACTTGATAAAGGCACGAATGGCGGTCGGGGCTGTGTAGAGTGCGGTGACTTTGTACTTTTCAACAATGTCCCAGAATCGATTTTCGGCGGGCCAATTGGGTGCTCCTTCGTAAATGATTTGCGTAGCACCCGCCGACATTGGACCGTAAACGACATAGCTATGCCCAGTAATCCAGCCGCAATCAGCCGTACACCAGAAGATGTCGTCTGCCTTGTGGTCAAAGACCCATTGAAAGGTTCGCTTGGCGTAAAGGTTGTAGCCAGCCGTAGTATGAAGAATACCCTTTGGCTTCCCTGTCGACCCGCTTGTATAAAGGATAAAGAGTGGGCTTTCCGAAGGAAGCTCGGCTGCTGGGCATTCTTCGCTTACTCCTGCAATCAGATCATGCCACCACACATCACGCTCGGGCTTCATCGCCACTTCCGAGCCCGTCCTTCGAAAGACAACGCAGTGCTTGATTGTCGGACATTTTTCTAAGGCTTCGTCGACAGTCTCTTTTAGCTTGAGCACCTTGCCCCGACGATAGCCACCATCGGTAGTGATTTGAAGCTTGGCTTGAGCATCATGATTCCGATCCGCGATCGCTTCTGCACTGAAGCCACCGAAGATAACCGAGTGAACAGCACCAATACGTGCACACGCTAGCATCGCAATCGGCAATTCGGGAATCATCGGCATGTAGATACTCACAACATCGCCTGCAACAATTCCAAGCTTCTTTAGCCCGTTAGCAAATAAACAGACTTCGCGATGCAAATCGCGATACGTCAGAGTCCGCGTGTCACCAGGTTCGCCTTCAAAGTGAATGGCGACTTTTTCACCCAGTCCCGCTTCGATGTTGGCGTCCAAGCAATTGTAAGACGCGTTGGTGGTCCCATCTTCGAACCATTTCGCGAAAGGCTCGTCCCAAGTCAACGTTTTCGTAAAGGGCTTGAACCAATGCAAATGCTCGTTGGCTTGACGAGCCCAAAACGCTTCCGTGTCCGCAATCGATTCTGCGTAGAGGCTCTCATACGCATCCATCGAATCAACGTGCGCTTTTGATCGAAAGTCGTCAGTCGGATGAAATAAACGCGTTTCATTCATCACGTGCGAAATGGAGACGTTGGTTTGGTTGGGTGTACCAGACGATTTCGATGCGGCGTTGTCTGTCATGTGTTTAGCGAAAAATTCAAAAAGCGATGAACGATGCTCAATGACGCTGGCCGTCAAAGGACCAGAAACAGTCAATAGCGTAGCAGTATAGCCAGAAATTCTGCCCGAATAAGGGACACTCCTCGCGAATCACCACCACCTGACAGAAGTTTCTATTCATAACTCCG
>JANODQ010000451.1:0-2261 GCA_031412775.1 Pirellulaceae bacterium
AAATGGAAATTCCGAACTGCACCGTATAAAGCGCCCGGAATCTCGGGCCGCAGCTTCGATCCTCTGAGCAGATGCGAGGTCAATTCCGAAAGGCTTTTCGGCAAACAAATCCTTTCCCGCACGCAGTACATCGAGATAAATCGTTTCGTGGAGATGATGCGGCACGGCCACATAGACCACGTCCACATCGGGAGAAGCTAACAAAACATGGTAGTCGGCGGTCAATAGTTTGACACTGGGGATTTGCCGGAACCATTCGCGTTGAGATTCAGCAAGGTCACAAACCGCGACCAGTTCTGCTTTCACCGGATATTTTTCGAGGACGAACCATCGAGCCAGAGCACTGGCCACTTCACGCCCCATCAATCCACCGCCGATAATACCGATTCCGGTGATGTCTGACATAAATGTTTAGCGTAAGAATTTTGCAGCTTCCAAAGCTGTCGCTCCGTCATGCACGATGGACATCAAGGCTTGGGTCATGCCTGCTGGATTCTCATGCTGAATGACGTTTCTACCGTAAACGATACCTGCAACTCCTTGTAAGATCAGTTGCTGAGTTCGGTGCAAGATTTCCTCATCCGGTGCCCGCCCGCCTCCACGAACCAAAACCGGGATTCTGCCCGCAATCTTGACGACTTGATGATAGAGACTCACGTCATCAGTGGGATCGGCTTTAATAATGTCCGCCCCTAATTCCACAGCTTGTCGGACCAGAGGTAAAATCTTGTTGGCATCCCCATCGACCATGTAACCGCCCGCTTTTTCGTTCACTTGAAAGACTAAAGGCTCGATCATCAGCGGCATTCCATAACGATCACATTCCGGCTTGATTTTCAGGATGTTTTGCACGCATTGATCACTCACTTCCGGTTGATTCGGAATGCCAAACAAATTAACCACCACGCAAGTTGCATCCAACAAAAGAGCTTGCTCGACTGGTCGTTCGATCATTCGGCTAAAGAGCGTTCTAGGCAGTTCTTTTCCATAAACGTTGGCCACATCCGTTCGCAATACCAAGGAAGGTTTTTGCCGACCGGGCAGCGATTGCAAAAGAGCGGCCTGGCCCACCGTCAACTGGATGGCATCCGGTGCCGCATCGACCAGAATCCGAACCGCTGCATCGAGATTCTCAATGCCTTGCAGAAATCCGAATTCGTTAAAAAAGCCGTGATCGAGTGCCACGTCGAAGCATTTTCCAGATTTGGCGTTGATGAGACGGTTGAGACGATATTGTTTCATAAGTAGGTGAGGGGCAATGATTGTTTGTGCTTATCTATAATCGTTTCGCTCGTTGAGCAAACGAAGTTTTTCAAAATATTTGACTTCACGTTTGGTAAATATCCTCTGCGGTTACCCAAGACCTGTTGCCGAACCGTAAAACCTAACCTTAGTATCCATCGGATCCACATTAGCATTCGTGATGTTAGTTTCCTGACGATAAGCGCGGGCCAGCAACGTAGTGGGATGCAGAACTTCCATTTGATAGCCTCGCTCTTTGGCTCCATTGACGAGTTGGAGGTGGCAGCCAGGATTGGCGGTAGCCACGACGCTGACTCCGGTGGAAATTATCTTATCCAGCTTACGTTGCTGCAAACGGGCTGCCATTTCCTGCTGGGTAATGTTATACACCCCCGCACTCCCACAACACCAGGTCGATTCAGGCAATTCAACTAACTCCAGTCCCGGCACGGCATGGAGCATTTCCCGGGGTTGCCTAGTGATTTTTTGCCCATGACAAAGGTGGCAAGCTTCATGGTAAGTGGCTTGGAAGCTTTCTGCACCGGCGTTCGGTTTGCGAATGCCGATCTCGGAAAGCCACTCATGGACATCTTTCAACTTCCGCGTCCACTCGACTGCGGGCTTTGCATAAAACGGATCGTTTTTCAAAAGTCGATCATAGGTTTTCAAGTGGGAACCGCAGCCCGCCGCATTGGTGATAATCGCATCCAGTTGAGGGAGGTCGAAGGCGTCGATCATTCGTCGGGCCAACCCTTCGGCAGTGTTCATTTCTCCGTTATGGGCATGGAGAGATCCGCAACAGACTTGAACTTGAGGTGTGTAAACTTCGCAGCCGTTGGCCTTGAGCACTTCGACGGTGTCGCGGTTGATGTCGGCAAAAACGATGTCTTGCACACAACCAGTGAGCATTCCTACCCGATAGCGCGGGGCCGATATAGGTTCGATCTCTTCAATGAGATCGCAGGAAAACTGTCGTAACGCGGTTGGCGTCTGCTTTTCCAAATTTCGCATTCGCTTGG
>JANODQ010000452.1:0-7242 GCA_031412775.1 Pirellulaceae bacterium
CTCGAAACTGTCGATCGAGTTTCAGCAGAAGTCGCTGCGTTATCGCCGGAATGGGTCAACCTGGACGAAGCACATGGAAGGCTTTCGGATCTAGCTCTTGCCGAACTGGCAGATGCTACTCTCGATGAAATCCATGCAATCAAAGCCATCGCCGTTGACCTCGCAATGAGTCTAGACGATATCGAGTCGCTATTTGTTTAGAATTCCTCAGCAAGTACCCCGGCACTTGTTGAGTCATACCATAAAGATAGTCTCTTCTAAGAGCCTGATGTAATCTCGCTTCAATTGGCTGCCTGGATTTGGTACACTTTCAAGGGATTTCGGTGATTTCCCAGCTCAAACTCAACGTTGAGTCAGTGGGCGTGATGCAGATATAAAGGAAGCTTATTCCTCACCATGAACGGTTCCCTTGGTGAGGCAAAGCCTAAAAGGAGTAACGAATACGATGGCGCTGCGAATACATAACTCTACGTCTGAAGGGGTTGTTTCGCGGTACGCTTGGCACGCTCGGGAGCAATTACTGCTGGCTTCCTATGCGACCTATTCGATGAAGTCGGTCGGACGAAAGACAGCCGAGCCCCTGCATCCTTATCGCGGGCCATTTCAGCGTGATCGCGACCGGATTTTGCACAGCGCAGCCTTTCGACGGCTAAGTGGCAAGATGCAAGTCTTCACCGGTGATATGGGCGACTACCATCGAACACGTCTGACTCACACAAACGAAGTCACGTCACTGGCGAGGACGGCTGGTCGTTACCTTCAGTTAAACGAGGACCTGATCGAAGCACTTGCGATGGTGCATGACATCGGCCATCCACCATTCGGACACTGTGGCGAGGACGCCCTGAACGAGTGTTTAAGCAACGATGGTGGGTTTTCGCATAATCGATTTGCGATGGAAATTGTAGAACAACTCGAGCAACGCCATACGACAATCCCGGGCCTGAACCTTACCTTTGAAGTTCTTGCAGGACAGCAACACCGATCAAATAAAAACCTCGCGCCTGGAGAGTTAACGCCGACCCTGGAAGTGCAAGTTGTGGACGCGGCCGACAGCATGGCCTATGACGCACACGATATCGACGATGCGCTGAAGCTTGGTTTGATAAGTTTTCAACAGCTACATCGGTTGTCGATTGTTCGTCGCGCACTGGAGCAGGCCGGAGCAACCAATCCTCACCTGACAAACGAACGTCAGTTCATTGTGCACGCTTTGTTAGATCTGCAGATCGATGATTTTCTAGAGACCTCGAAGACACAGCTTGGTCAATTCAAAGGGCTCGACTCGCAAGCGGTTCGCGAGATCGGGATTCTGCTGAGAATGTCACCTGCGGTCGAATCAGAAAAGGAAGAGCTCGAAGAATTCCTATTCGACAACGTCTATAGACATCCGCGATTGATGGAAATTCGGCAACGCGCCGCTACTCGACTTCGCCAGATGTTTCACCTTCTGGTCGCATACCCGCAACGGCTCCCCAAACGTTTCCAATCCTTCATCCAGCAAAAAGACTCGTCATCACAAACCATTCGACGAACAGTCTCGCAGTACTTAGCAGGAATGACAGACCGATTCTGCGACGACACCTACGTGAACCTCATCGAGCTCGGCCGATCTCAAGGCGAAGATTGGGCTTAGCAAAAAAGATATATGGGTAGCTGAGTTCGTAAGAATTCAGATGTCGGTGGAAATGCCGGTAAAGCCTGTAATCTTCGGATGTCTTACAACATCTACTACGGGGATTTATCTCGGTGTTTTATCTGGACACGAAGCGATCGTAAACGAACCCTGACATCACTCTGCGTTAGTTATTGGATGGGAATTTGACTAGTTTCTTATCGAGCCAACTGTTGATCTCTTCGGCGTCCATACCACCGACTTTTTCGTCGATCATTTTACCTCGGAAAAAGAGAAACGTGTGTGGGATCGAGCTTACAGAAAATCGCGAGGCGAGTTCGCGATTTACATCGACATCGACAATCATGATTTCCGCTTTGCCAGGTGTACTTTTCTCGAATTCTTCGAGCGCCTTATCGGTAGTTCGACACGGCGGGCACCACGTTGCACCGAATTTGACAATCACTGGAACAGAATCGTTTTTGAGCGTACTTTCGAACTGTTCCTCTGAGATTTTTGGATGCTTGGTAGCGCCGGACGGTCCCGAAACGGCTTGATATACGACAAAGATTACCAAGGCAATAACAATCCAGTTACCATATCGCAGCAACGCGTCTAAAATACTTCGCATGATTTTCCTTAGTACCTCGTGATGGTTTCGTGCAAGTTCAAAATCACGCGACACACTTGCGTCCAGGCCGCCTGTTCTGCCAAATCACCCTCAGCCGACTTCATCGGTAACCCAATCGCCAAGAGCTTTCGGACCTCGTCTGGGTTTTGATCGTAGTAGGATTGTTGGGTTTGAAACAAATTTGCCAAGGCTTGTTTTTCGCTTCCACTAGGCTTCCGGGCCAGTGCAATCACAAACGCATAGTTAAGTATAGCATCAAAAGAAGCATCCGGCTTTTCCGCCAACAAGCGACGAGTCATCCCGATCGATGCCTCGACAAAAGTTGGATCGTTAAGCAACGTCAAAGCTTGCTGAGGACTATTTGACAGCGGACGATCCGCAGCACATTCATCGCGAGAGGGAGCATCGAAGTTGACCAGCATTGGATGCAAGAAAGTACGCTGCCAGTGCATGTAAACACCGCGTCGGTACTGTCGGTAGTCTTTGTCTGAGATGTACTTCCTATCAGGAAACTGGAGGTTCGAATAATATCCATCGGGTTGATACGGCGTAACACTTGGACCACCGATGTAGTCCTTTGAAAGCAACCCAGAAATAGCCAAAGCATTATCGCGAATCGCTTCGGCTTCCAATCGTCTCGGGGACTGCTGCGAAAGTAACCGATTATAGGGGTCGATTTCGGAAAGATCTTTTCGAATGGCCGCCGACTGGCGATAGGCTCTACTGGTAACGATCAGCTTGATCACATGCTGCATATCCCAGCCACTCTTAACAAACTCGGCAGCCAGCCAATCGAGCAGCAGGGGATGACTCGGCCATTCACCTTGACTTCCAAGATCGTCAAGTTTGGCCGACAACCCCATACCGAAGAAATGCTTCCACGTACGGTTGACGAAGTGCCGTGGTGTAAGCGGGTTTTCCGTCGACGTAATCCAGTCGGCCAGGTCAAGTCGAGTAAGTCGCCGCGCGGACTCGCCTTCTTGATGGCTCGCCTTTGGCTGAGGCAGGAAATGCGGCACTCCAGGAGGTGCAATCTCACCGTTTTCGTCTTGCCAGTTTCCTCGCGGAAGAACCTTGCTGACTGGAATTTTATCTGCGGAAATGGATTGGGCGATGAGCGACATCGTACTACCGGAACGGCACTTAAGCATTTCGTCTCGATAATAACGGCTAAGCTCATGTTGCTTTGCGATTGGAATGGTGGATCGATGCCAAGCACTAACCAGCGTTGCTTGAACGCTCTGATCCCAGGCGGCTTGATTAAATTCGGTTGCAGTCTTCAAAGCGTTCCGCAAAGACTCCGTGAGAGCAGGCAAACCAGCAAAAGCGTGACCTATCGGTGTGAAGGACAAACGAATCTTCCCGATGTCGCCACTATTAAGGATGATCTTCAGTTTTTGTTTTGGCAAAAGCTCAATTGGTTTATCGAAATGGAAGACGGCGGTATGCGGCTTCGAGGTCTCATTGGCCGGAACTTGAAACCTAGGCAACCCTCCTAGCCAAGGTTGCTCAAGAAACAAAGCCTCTGCTCCGTTGGAATACTTTTTCGGAGCTTGTCGGTCTGCCTGAGCCCAAGCGATGGTAACAGGCTTTTCGTCTGTGACCTTCTCGACCGCTTTGTCTGATTCAACGACAGGCTTTTCAGGATCAACAATAAAAACCTTGAGCGATAATGAGAATCTGCCTTCGGGGGAACGGCCCACGAGATTGTTATGAATCGCATCCGGAAGAACCTCAACGCGAATTGAGTTTATTGCAGTCGCATCCATGACTGATGCATTCACGGTGATCTGTTCTTCTTTCTGGGCTTCACCTTTGAAAAACAATATTCCGTCTCCAGCGTTTTCAGTTTTTGTTGGACCAGACGCATTTGCAGAATCGATAGTTGCGGCGATCCATCCGTCTGGATGTTTTCTCGCGAAGCTTTCGGTCCTCACCAACCAAGATTCAAAATCATCAGACTCGAATGCTCCATCGCCAAGCTGTTTAAGCAGTCGATCATCACGCTCGCGAGCCAACTGATCTAATTCCGTCTTTAGAACGGGGCTTTCAATACGAATCTCGGGTGGGAAGGGGTAATCATTCGCGAAGGAAGTTAGATCGGGGTTGGGTGTGTACTTGTACTCCGCGTAGACGCCCCACTGGCGAAGGTCATCAAAGAAGGCTCCCAAAGAATAAAAATCTTTCGCAGTGAACGGGTCGTACTTGTGGTTATGACATTCACAGCAACCCAATGTCGAACCAAGCCAAGTTGTTCCGATCGAGCGAACTCGGTCGGCACGGTACTTGGCAAGATATTCCTTGGATTGAGCGCCCCCTTCGCGTGTCATCATATTCAGACGCAAAAACCCCGTTGCAATGAGTTGCTGTTCGGTCGGGCTTGGAAGCAAATCTCCAGCAATCTGTTCACGAGTGAATTGATCGAATGGCATGTTTTCGTTGAACGCATTGATCACATAGTCGCGATACGGAAATATGCGTTGATTCTGGTCCCCGTGAAATCCAACGGTGTCAGCGAAACGAACCATATCAAGCCAAGAACTTGCCATACGCTCGCCGAAATGTTTCGAATTGATCAGACGATTGACTTCGGTTTCGTATGATCCATCTGATGTATCGGCAAGAAATCTTTGCAACTCTTCTGGTGTCGGTGGCAGTCCAATCAAGTCCAGGCTAAGCCTTCGAAGCAATGTTGCTTTGTCGGCGGTTGGGCTTGGCGCGAGCCCTTCTTCCTCTAGTCGAGCTACCACAAAAGAGTCGATGGGATTGTCGATTTTGTCTGCATGAATTTCGGTAACCGGAACCGTTGATTGTTTAATCGGTGTATAAGACCAATGCTGTTCGTAGGTTGCACCTTGTGCGATCCATTTTTCGAACAGTGCTTTATCGTAGTCCGATAGTTGATGACGAAATTCGCGAGGAGGCATCTGCTCGCCATCGCTCTTGCCTGTAATTCGAAGATAGACTTCGGACGCTTCAGGTGCGTGCGGCTTAATCCCAACGATTTGATCATCCGAAGGAAGAGTCTTCGTTGCATTTTCAAAAGAATCAATTCGATAACCGCTCTCGTTATCCTCCTCGTCGGGGCCATGACATGCAAAACATGTGTTTGACATGACTGGTCGAATATGAGCGTTGAACAAAACTACATCGGGTAGCTTCTGAACTGTCGACTTGGACTTACCAACAAGAATGTCTGACCCATGTGCTGAGATCGACAACCCAATGGTAAGTGATAAAAAATAGAGAGTACGAGTCATGGTATATCTGTGATTTGGATTTAGCTGATGATTTCATGAACGACACGTGACGGGTCAACACCAGTCAAACGTATATCGAGGCCTTGGAATCTGGCTGACAACTTTTCATGCTCAACGCCGAACAGATGTAGCATCGTGGCGTGCAGATCATGAACGCTAACAACATCCTCGACTGAACGGTAACCGAGTTCGTCAGTTGCACCGTAAGTCATGCCCCCTTTGATACCGCCGCCGGCCATCCAAACGCTGAATGCATTGATGTGATGATCACGCCCGTCGCCTTGAGCCATTGGGGTTCGCCCGAACTCGCCGCCCCAAAGAACAAGCGTATCATCTAAAAGTCCCAATCGCTTGAGATCACCTAGCAAGGCAGCAGTCGGTTTATCCGTGGCCTTGGCTGAAGTAGTGAAGTCCTTTACAAGATTACGATGGTGGTCCCAGCCGCGATGATAAAGCTGTACAAATCGCACACCTCGTTCGAGCAATCGACGTGCAAGCAGACAATTTGAAGCGTAGGTCCCATCACCCGGTTCTTTAATGCCATACGCATCCAATGTCTCTTTGCTTTCATGAGACATATCGGCAAGATCGGGAACTGCCGTTTGCATCTTAAAAGCCATCTCATACTGAGCAATACGCGTTTCGATCTCAGGATCAAAATGTCTCTCACTGAGCATTCCATTCATCCTTTGAATTTCATCGATGACTTGGCGTTGCGTCGACTGGCAAACGCCTTCTGGATTACCGATGTAATGAACTGGAGATCCGCTTGATTGAAACGCAATCCCCTGAAACTTACTCGGCAAGAATCCGGCACTCCACTGCCTTGCTGAAACTGGTTGAGCGCCTGGACCAGACGAAGTCATCACGACGTAGCCTGGAAGATTACTAGTCTCAGCTCCCAAACCATATAGAAACCAAGATCCCATGCTCGGTCTCCCCTTGATGATCGAACCACTGTTCATGAAAGCGTGCGCCGTGTCATGATTAATCTGCTCGGTAGTCATGCTCCGAATCACGCACATGTCATCAGCCCACTTAGCAATCTGGGGAAAAAGTTCGGATATCTCCAACCCAGATTCCCCATGTCGGTTGAACTTCACGAATGACTTGCGGGCCTTCAATGTGCTTCCTTGAAGCTGAGCAAGTTGCTGACCTTTCGTGAATGATTCCGGAAACGGTTCTCCATCGATTTTATCGAGTTCCGGTTTTGGGTCGAGCGACTCCAAGTGCGATGGCCCGCCGGCCATACACAAATGCACAATTCGCTTTGCTTTGGGAGCGAAATGCGGCAACCCATTTAAAGCCGGCCACGGATGAGAGTTGGCTGGCGAATCCGTTGCTGCAGCATCTTTACGTGTAAGCCCGCCAAGTATCGAAGCGAGAGCCAGCCCGCCAACTCCGGCGAAAGAATTGGACAAAAACGTTCGTCTCGCCCAGTTCAGCTGTTGATGACTCAAATTCTGTGGAACATTCATTCAATTATCGGTCCTGCGCTCTGACTGAGCGACATACTTCGAGGGAGGGAATTCCGTGTCGGAATGATTTGTTCGGGCATGCACTTGAAAAGCCTAGTATGTTCGACCCATTTTAACCGCATAACGAATCGACAACGCAACGATTACCAATGTACTCCGATGTGGCATGGGCTTCCAGTCTGTGTTATAAGTCTAATCGCAGGCTGGACGCCTATGCCACGTAAAGTTTTTGTCATGTCGCTCGCCCGAAAGCTGTGA